>CALMAP010000265.1:1083-10329 GCA_937859825.1 uncultured Terriglobus sp.
TTCCGCGACACCGCGAATGCCGCCCACGACGCCAAGAAGGCGCTGGACCTTGCCGAAAGCACGATACCGCGCCCCATGGGCAACGCGACCATCCGGCTGTTCTACCGCCAGCAGCTGGACGAGCAGCACCGCATGGCGAACATCGTGATGACGCTCGACGGTATGCGGCGGCAAGCCATGCGATCCGCTTGCGCGGAGTAGAACGAAGAAACCCGCCGAGGCTGGTGCCAGGCGGGCTGCGGGAAAGAAGTAGAGATACCGCCGCCAGTCGCTCCCTCGTTTGCGGCGGTTTCGTTCCAAACGACTTCCGCCTGGATCGCCGTGCCGGAGCCTGTCAGCTTCGTTCCTCCGCATGCCAGCACATGCGGGCTTGAGGCAGGGAAGTCCACGTGGTTCTTGCCGTCGGTCTCACCGTCAGAGGAGCCGTTGTCTCCCGAGGCCGCAAGTATGGTTACGCCGAGAGCCGCCGCAGCCTGGCAGGCGGAGTCGAGCGCGGTAAGGGACTGCTTCGTCCAGCTCGACTCCGGTCCTCCCCATGAGATGGAGATGACCGACGGCTTGTTGGTGGTGTCGTGCACCGCGGTCGAGATCGCATCGATGAAGCCCTGATCAGTGTTGGGTGCGAAGTAGACGACGATGTTCGCGCCCACAGCCACTGCTCCAGCGACTTCGATGTCGAGCATGACTTCTCCGTCCGCCCCGTTTACGCCGTCGGACTTGTTTTTGCCGCCATCGACCAGAACGGCAGAGACTTTTGGAGCGGTTATGCCGAGGGTCTTGAAATACGCGGTGATGTCCGCCTGCTTGTAACCGCCGCCGAGTTCGATAAGCGCAATGGTCTGCCCGACTCCGCTGCTGCCTGCGGGCAGGCCGTAGAGTTGAGCCACCTGCACGGGCGTGTAAGAAGTCCCGGCAGCATGTGGACGAACAGAGCCCGAGGCGTCCGTACCACCGGCGACGCGGAAGTGGGACGTAGCCTGCGGCCGGTTATCCAGGCCGAGTACCGCTTCGACCAGTCCTTCCAGCGAGGCCGGAATGTGGATGTCGCCTTCGCGCACGCGATATGTCTGATCGTCATCGCCTGTCTGGCGGGTGAGCGTTACGTTAAACGCCTTCTGCATGTTCGCCGCGGTTCCTGTGAGCCGCACAACGCAGGCGTCGAGATCCGGCTCCGCAGTCAAGTCATACGACTTTGCGAAGGCAAGCACAGCCTTGATTGCGGCCGGGTCTGCCCCATGCTGCTTACGATACTGGGCACGTGTCAGCCGTTGTTCTCCAAAGGCATTCGCATTCAGCGGAGCTTTGCGACGGACAATCACGGAGACGGTGAACCGTGTGCCCGCGGAGACCGCCTTGGCCCCCGTTGTGTCGCTGGAGAAGGGCGTTTTGTAACTGCCGGAAAGAGGAACGTGGTTCTCGTTTGCAACTTTGGTCTTTGCCATGATTGTTCCCTCAGAGAGACGATGCGCAAATTGTAGTTCGAAGTTCTGCCTATATTCGCCCTATATTCGCCTAAGCGCAAGAGAAATCTTTCCCTTGGACCTTAGCGCTCGAGGGCGCTCAACTCAGGAACATGCAATCCCCGAACGAAAAGAAGCGGTATTGCTGTTGCACGGCATGACGGTAGGCCCGGAGGACTGGACTGGTGCCTGCAAATGCGCACACCAGCATCAGCAGCGTGGATTCGGGCAGGTGGAAGTTCGTCAGCATCGCATCGACCAGTTGGAAGTTGTGTCCGGGCGAAATGAAGATGCTGGTCGATCCGGAATGCGGCTGCAGGTCTTGCCCCTGCGCCATCACAGCGCAATGTTCCAATGTACGGACCGTGGTTGTGCCTGCAGCGATGATGCGGCGGCCTTCTGCGCGTGCCACGTTCAATGCTGCCGCCGTGTCCGCAGGCAGGGTGTAGTGCTCGTGGTGCAGGCGAATCGCTTCTACCTCCCGCCCGCGCACGGGTTGGAATGTTCCCAGGCCGACGTGAAGCGTCACGTAGTGAATGGCCACTCCTTTTGCACGAAGCCTCTCGAGAATACGCCGGGTGAAGTGAAGACCTGCTGTCGGCGCGGCGGCCGAACCATGTTTGTCCTTGCCTGCATACACGGTTTGGTAGCGGTCGCGATCTTCTGCTGTGTCTGGCCGGTGCAGGTAGGGCGGTAACGGAATGTGGCCCAGTCGCTCAAGCCTGCTGAAAAAATTTGTCACCGGCGCAAAGCGCAGGGTGCGCTCACCAAAGTCGCCAACCTCGATGATCTCTGCAGATAGAAGCGGACGGTCTTCTCTGTCCTGCGAGGATGGCGCAGGAAGATCAAAGTGGAGGCACTCTCCCAAGGGGGCTTTTCGCGCGGGCTTTACCAACGCGCGCCAGTCTGTTGCGCTGCGCTGCTCTGTAAGAAGCACCTCGACCTTACCGCTTGGATCGGGCGAGTTGGCCTGCGTGCGCAGACCCTCGCGTCTTGCGTAGAGTCTCGCCGGAATCACACGGGAGTCGTTCAGCACCAGCACGTCTCCAGGCTGCAGCAGGCCGGGAAGGTCGAGGAAGTTACGGTCCGCGATCTCGCCTGTGGCCCGGTCAAGCGTGAGCATGCGTGCGCCGTCCCGCTCCGCAGGCGGATGCTGTGCAATGAGATCTGGTGGAAGATCGAAGGCAAAATCAGAGACGCGCACTCGATAAGTTTAGGCCGCATCCGCTTCGGCAGCAGCGCGGTCCAGCGCAGCCTGCAGGTCTGCGTTGATGCCGGACAGAGTGGCACCGGAGCTGACCTCGACAGGGATGGTCCAGAAGCAGGTCACGCGTGAAAAGGGTTTCGGGATGATGAAGCGGTCCCACGAGTGAAGTGTCCAACACCGCGAAGGGGAGAGATAAAAAGGGCTGATGTGCTGTTGCTGGATTTTTGCCTGCCGCAGAGCCACGGAAGCCGCGCCAGGCTTAGCTATGTAGCGCGGGCCTTTCGGACCGTCCACGGTGATGGCGACTTTGTGGCCCTCAGCCAGCGCACGAGAGAGAGCGAGCAGTCCGGCTGCACCACCACGGCTGCTGGAGCCACGTACCGGAACGAAGCCAAGCCGCTGCACGATGCGCGCGATCAGCTCGCCGTCCAAGGACTGTGAAATCAGGATGCGAATACCCAGGTTGCGGTACTGGTATGCGGCAAGCAACAGACAACGGTGCCAGAAGGCGTAAATGTCCGGTCCGGGGAAGTGGTCGGCGGGCAGGGCACTAATTTCTGCGCGGGTCTCGAAACGGAGCGTAAAGCAAAGTACGCGCAGCAGCAGTGTTGCAAGCGGAGGTACCACCGCGAGCAGTGCCCGCTGCTTTCTGGAAAAAGCTTGTGACGGCCTCCGGTTTTTTGCAGCGGGATCGTACTTTGGCCCGGAAGCATTCACCGCATTCATTGTAGGAGTTGGACTGCTTTCTTCTGTGTCGCTTCGTCGCGAAAGCCGATTAAACTGTCGAGACACCGAACGAGTACCCATGGCAGACGACACGATTCCTTTGGTAACTGAACAAGACGGTCTTGGGTCTGTTTCGGCCGTCACTGCGTGCGCTTCGATTGTTACTGCAGATTCAGTAGATTCGGTCGTCCGCTCGCAGCTCGAGGAGGCCCTTGCGCTTCTGCCGGATGGCGTCCTCCTGATCGACCGGCAGTGGCGGCTGGTCTATGCCAACCAGAGGGCCCGCGCGATCAGCCGTCTTCGCATGGAGGATCTGAACGGCCCCACCCATTGGGAGCTTTATCCCGCGACCGTCGGGACGGAAGTGGAGAGTCGATACCGTCGTGCGATGGAAGAGCGAATCGCCAGCGAGTTCGTTTATTTCTACAAACCATTTCAGGTGTGGTTCAAAGTAAGAGTGCTGCCTGCCGGCGACGGCATCGCTGTCCACTATGCGGACGTGACCAGACTGCATGAAGTGGAGGCGGAGCGCGACGAGGCCACAGCCCAGGTGCGGCAGATTCTCAGCGCAACCACCGACGCGGTGTTTGCGCTGGACCCGGAGTGGAAGATCACGTTTGTCAACGAAGCGGGGAGAAGGATGGCCGCACCCGTTGGCGATGTGCTTGGCAGAAATCTTTGGAATATCTTTCCGAACCTTGTGGATGAGCGCTCAGATTTTGTGCGCGTGTACTACCGCGCCATGGTCGAACGTGTGCCGGGGTCCTTGAACGCCTTCTATCCGGATCCTCTGAATATCTGGATGCACGTGGAGGCGCAGCCATTTGAAGGCGGCATGGTGCTGTTCGTACGCGATGTGACGCAACAGCGCCGGGACGAGGCCGCCCTTCGCGAAAGCGAGGAGAAGTATCGCGTTCTGGCGGAACTGGGGCCGCAGGCCATTTGGACAGGCCTGCCCGATGGACGCATCAACTACGCAAATCAGCGCATTCTGGAATATCTAGGTAAGCAGCTTACTCCGGAGTGGGAGACGGAGTGGATCCAGGCGTTTGTCGAAGAAGACAGGCATCGCGTGCTCCAGGCATGGAGCCATGCAGTTGCCACAGGCGAGGTCTACGACCTGCAAGCGCGCATGGTGCGCGCTTTCGACGGTGCCGCCCGATGGTGGCGGCTGCAGGCCAGACCGCTGCGGGACGAGAGCGGCGCGATCACAACCTGGCTCGGCGTTGCAGACGAAATACACGAGCAGGTAATGACGGCGGAGCGTCTGCAACAGGAACGTGCTGAGACAGAGCGCCAGCGCGGCGAACTTGAGGTGGTCTACGACACAGCTCCAATCGGCTTGGCACTGTTTGAGCCCGATGAGTTCCGTTATCTGCGGGTGAATCGCCAGCAAGCCGAGACGCTGGGGATGCCGGTCACTGACTTACTGGGCAAACGAATCGATGAAGTTGTGACATCGCCCGAAGTTCTGAAGCTCTTCCGGAAAGTGCGGGAAGGTGAAACCATCCGGAACCACACCTATGAGACACAACTGACAGGCAAGCCAGGCGAAACGCGCAGCTTTCATGTGAACTATTCCCCCGTATTTACAGAGTCAGGGGAGGTGCGTGCCATTAGTGCCGCGGTGCTGGAAATAACCAAGCAGCAGAAGGCGGAGAGAGCGCTTCTGCAAAGCGAGAAGCTGGCCGCGGTGGGACGTCTTGCGTCTTCGATCTCACACGAGATCAACAATCCACTTGAGGCGGTAACGAACCTGCTCTTCCTTGCCGAGCAGGATGAAGGGTTGACAGAGGACGGTCGCAGCTACGTGCGCATGGCGCAGGACGAACTCACCCGTATGTCCCAGATTGCGACACAGACATTGCGTTTCCACCGGCAATCGAACAGTCCCATCCGTGTCACGGCGGCGCAGTTGGTCGATCCTGTGCTGAACCTTTACCAGGGCCGGCTGGTGAACAGCCGCATTCATGTGGAGGCTTCGTATTCCACAGCGCGCAAAATCCTGTGCTTCGAAAATGACATTCGGCAGGTGTTAAACAACCTGATCGCCAACGCGATTGATGCGATGCGCAACGGTGGACGATTGATCATCCGGGCACATAATCAGTGCGATCTGCGCAGTGGTGCCGAGGGTGTACGCATCTCTGTGGCAGATACGGGCCACGGCATGGATGAGGCCACGCTGCGGCGAGTCTTCGAGCCGTTCTACACGACCAAGGACCTGAATGGGAATGGCCTTGGGCTCTGGATCTCCCAGGGCATCATGGAGAGGCACCAGGGCCAGTTGCGGGTGCACTCCACGCAGCACCGCACGCGGCATGGCACCGTATTTTCCCTGTTTCTTCCCAGTTCCGACCACCCACTTCCTTCCCGGTAGTTGCATTGCCAGTGGTGCAGAGCCGGGCCTATACTTCGCGAGGTTTGGAACGCCGCGGCAGCAGGCAGGTACTGCTGGGCGCTGGTGCGGCGCGTCCAATCCTCAGGGTCTCCGAAAGGAGACAAGGAAAGGCAAGGCGAGTGGTATGGCAGTAGCAGAACTGGAACAGGTGCATGTGCCCGAGGCGGCGCTTGCGGCTGAGTTGAATCCGTGGGAAGCGCAGGCGGCGCGTTTCGATTTTGCCGCAAAGAAACTGGATCTGGATGAGGGTATCTGGAAGATCCTGCGGCAGCCGTCGCGGGAGATCATCGTTCACTTTCCCGTGGTCATGGACGATGGCAGGATTGAGGTTTTCACGGGATATCGCGTGCAGCACTCCATTGCACGAGGACCGGCCAAAGGTGGCATCCGCTATGCACCGGACGTGAGTCTGGACGAGGTGCGTGCGCTGGCCAGCTGGATGACCTGGAAATGCGCGGTCGTGAACATTCCGTTCGGCGGAGCAAAGGGCGGCGTGATCTGCGACCCGAAGAAGATGAGCCAGGGCGAACTGGAGCGCATGACACGCCGCTATACCAGTGAACTGGTCGAGTTCATCGGTCCGGAGAAAGATGTGCCGGCACCTGACATGAACACTAACGAGCAGACCATGGCCTGGATCATGGATACCTATTCCATGCATGTGCGGCAGACGGTCACCAGCGTGGTCACGGGCAAGCCGGTAAACATTGGCGGCTCGCGCGGCAGGACAGCGGCGACCGGCCGCGGTGTGAGTGTGGCCTGCGATCAGTCGCTGCGTTACCTGAGCATGCAGCCGGGTGAGTGCCGTGTGATCGTGCAGGGCTTCGGCAACGTTGGATCGAATGCAGCGTTGCTGCTGCAGCAGAAAGGGTATCGCGTCGTCGGCGTGGCGGAGTGGGATGGCGGCCTGTTCAACGAGGTCGGCATCAACATCCCGGCATTGCTGGAGCATCGCAGGAAGACTGGCTCGGTCCGCGGGTTTGCGGGCGCGGAAGAGGCCAACGCAGACGAGTTGCTGACCACGGAATGCGAGATCCTGATACCGGCCGCGACGGAGAACGTGATCACCAGCCGCAACGCCAGCCGGATCAGGGCACGCATTCTGTGCGAGGGTGCGAACGGTCCCACAACGCCTGCGGCAGATGAGGTCCTGCAGCGTAACGGTGTTTTCGTCGTTCCGGACATTCTTGCCAATGCGGGCGGGGTTACGGCGAGCTACTTCGAATGGGTGCAGGACCGCATGGGCTACTTCTGGACCGAAGACGAGGTAAATGAGCGGCTTGATCGCATCATGCTCGCCAGCTTCACAGATGTAGTCCGGTATGCCGAGTCCCATGGGGTAAACAACCGGATCGCAAGCTACATGCTCGCAATCGACAGGGTGGCCTACACCACAAAGCAACGCGGCATTTACGCCTGAGGCATCGAAATCGAACGAGGAACTGCGTCAGCGCTTTCCTCGTTCGGAGGCTTTTATGAGAAACCGGGTTCTATTCCTCGCCGTCACACTGTTCTGCGTGGGTATGTCTGGATGCGGAAAGCGCATCTGGGCACAAACGACGGAGGTGCAGCCTTCCGGCGGCGGAGTAAGGAACTCAAATGCAGGCGAACTGGGAGTGCTGCCCTCCGGGTCACCCAAAGCGAAACCTTCCACCGATGCTGACGAGACAGCGGCAAAGTTCAAGGCAATCCAGCAGAAGCTGCGTCCCGCAATCCGCCCGGGTGAGGTCTGGAAAGACACCAGCGGCAAAGTGATTCAGGCGCACGGGGGAGGTGTCACCCGCAGTGGCATCTACTGGTACTGGTTTGGGGAAGACAGGTCGCAGGACCTGCCTGCCGCTTCACGCGCCGTGCATGTCTACCGCTCTAAAAACCTGATCACGTGGGAAGACCGGGGCCGGGCCCTTCAGATCACAGAGCCTGAGGAATACAAGCAGAAGTTCGGCACGGACTGGCAACTGGAGCGGCCAAAGGTCTACATCGCGCGTGCCGGCGGCTCGTCTTCGTACCGGTTTGTGATGTACGTCCATCTGGATGCTGCCTACAAGGCTGCCGAGGTGGGCGTTGCAGGCAGCAATAACATTGAAGGTCCCTACAAGCTGCTGAAGCATTTTCGCCCGCTCGGGCAGGAGAGCCGCGACATCGGCCAGTTTGTCGACGATGACGGAACGAATTACCTGATCTTTGAAAGTAGGCCGACCGGCGGCTTCTTCCTCGCGAAGCTCAGTGCCGACGCTCTGGAAGTTGCAGAGAAGACCGCGTTTGTCTCCGCTCCGCTCGAAGGTGGCGCGATCGTTCACGTGGGGGATCTGTACTACTGCGTCGGCTCGCACATGACCGGCTGGAAGCCGAACCCGAACGTGTATGCCACGGCAAATTCTCTGGCGGGGCCATGGTCGCAATTTCAAGACATCGCTCCGCCTGAGAGCAATACCTACAACGGCCAGAGCGCGATGCTTTTGAAAGTGGATGGTCCCGAGGACCGGGACGTCGTCATCTTTATCGGCGATATCTGGAAGCCGAAAGCGCTATGGGATTCCCGATACTTATGGATGCCGATGAAGGTCGATGACGGGAAGATGGAGTTGCCGTCACCCGCGCCCTGGCGCATCGACAGAAAGACAGCTTCTGTCGAAGCTGCAAAATAGCTTTCAAGGCCTTATCCACAAGGGTGCGGGTACACACCACATCATGCTCGCCTGTGACAGAATGATGGCATTGCTACCCGCAGGGGAGGCAGGCGCGGTGCTGTGAACCTACCGAATTCCATGACGTTGAGCCGTATCGCATGCGTTCCGCTGCTGATCTGGCTCCTGTCCGCAAGTTCGCCACTCAGCGGACACGCGCAGGAATGGGCCGTCTCGCTGCTGTTCATCGCAGCATCTGTCACAGACGGGCTTGATGGTTATCTCGCACGCAAGCGAGGCCAGATCACCACAATGGGCATGCTGCTGGACCCGCTGGCGGACAAGCTGCTGGTGACGTCGGGCTACATCGCCCTGGTGGCGTTCGATCCGGGTGTGGTGAAGCCGTGGATCGCCGTGGTCGTGATCGGACGGGAGTTTCTGGTGAGAGGACTGCGTGCGATAGCGGCAAACGAGGGGTTCACGATTCACGCGAGTGAGATCGGCAAGCTCAAGACCGTGATCCAGATTGTGAGTGTGGTGGCCTGTATTTTCGATCACGGCTACCACGAGTGGGTTTTCGGTCCGGGCTCGAATCTGCTGGGTGGGACTGGCTCCGGCTGGTTCATTCTTCCCGTGCATGGGATTGCGGTTACGGCAATCTACTGGATGACCGTGGTTTCCATCGTCTCCGCAATCGATTACTTCGCCGCGTTCTGGGGCAAGATCGACCACGCTTCAGCCAAGAGCAGAATCGAACGATCGGCGCTGTTGAGCCGTAAAAACTCCGCAGCCGCTCGATGATTCAGAAAGTAAACCGGAAGGGGG
>CALMAP010000265.1:10339-11040 GCA_937859825.1 uncultured Terriglobus sp.
CCCTAAAAACCCCCCCCCCGCCTTTTTTATTAATAATTAAACCCGTCCGCCCGTTTATTGGGGGGGCCCTTCCGGTTTTGCGTTTTGCTAAGGAGCCGCGTTAGGCGGCTGTGGTGTGCGCCGGCGAATGCCGATGCACAAAGTGATAGGGCGGCCATGGCCCGGAAAGCTGCATGCGGCACGCCTTCAGTTCGTTGGATGCCGAAGTGTACTTGTTCTGATACCGCTCGATACATCGGGAGTCGATCAGGTGGGCGATGTCGAGCAGCATCTTTCCTTCACCTGCCCGCTTGCAGGTCACCTCTTCTTCAATGGGAAGAAACAGGCGGTGCATCTGCAGTTGCAAAGCACGGGCACGGCTCTGCCGCTCCCGCTGCGCCGAGGCCGACTCGCGCAGGCTGCTCAAATGGGTCTTACCAACGAAAGCCGTGAGAGCTTTCTGAACATCCGAGCAGTTGTCGTCTACCAATACCTTCAGGTGCATCTCCGATTTGCCGCGGAGGCGTTCAAAGTTTGCAGAAAAGTGACGATGGTTGGAACGAACCGAACGCCGCAGCGCATCGTCATCCTGAAAGGAGGTGCCGAAACGGAAGGGAAGCACAGTGGAGTGTTTGAAGACGTCTGCGATTACGCGGGCGTGATCGCGTTGGCACTGCTGATCGATTCGCGTATCGTCTTCCAGGTTGTGCTCTGAAACGACG
>CALMAP010000266.1 GCA_937859825.1 uncultured Terriglobus sp.
AGGCTGCTGCTCGTCCGGCTTTACCCAGTCCAGCAGGTTGATGGTGCGCGTGCGCGGATCGTAGAAGCCGGCCACCTGCTCCGTAAGCAGGCTAAGCAGGAATGGCTTCAGGTTGAAGTCGCGGTCGAGCAGACCGAACTTCTTCAGCACGAGTTCTGCGCGCTCCATGCGCTTCGTTCCCTCGTCTTCATTCATCTTGTCGCGCAGGATGCGGCTGACCTCTTCCCGTGTGTGGATCGCGCGCTTGATGGGACGATTGTTCGGCAGGTGCGTGTCTTTGCTGACAAAGGCCAGCGTTGCGTCTACGGACCGGAGCAGATCGTCAGCCTGTTGCTTCGTCAGGTGGGTGTCTTTGTCAAGGGAGGCCTTTGTGCCCGAAGCGCTGGCAACGCCCTGCTGCGCGGCCTTCTGCGCGCCCTCGCTGCCGGTTGGTGCGGGCTCGGTGGCCTTCGTTTGTGCAGCCGCGGAACCGACACTGAAGCAGACAAGAGCCAGCGCAAGGAAGTTCAGGCAAACTGCGGCGCGTGGGGCGAAGAAAGATCGGCAGGGCAAGTGAGAAGAACCTCAAAAGAGCGCGGAGTCGGCGCGGAGAGCCGCAGTCGTTGGACGGCCTGAGCGTATCCTCAGTGTAGAGGAGCTTGCTTTTCATGAGTCCATTCGCCCCTGCGGTGCAGCAGAACAGTCCATCTACGGGTAGCTGCCTGCAGGTATTGCGAACGACTGCAGGGTGGGCATCTCTCACGGACACAGGCTGGATTGCCGTGACCGGCGCTGACCGTGTGCGATGGCTCAACGGCATGGTCACCAACTCGGTACAGGCGCTCACCCCTGGTGAGGGTGCGTATAGTTTTCTTCTGAATGCACAGGGTCGCATTCAGGGCGACGGCATTATCTGGTGCGAACCGGAACGCCTGCTGATCGAGACCTCCGCCTCGCAGGTTGGGCCCATGATGGCCCTGCTGGACCGGTTCATCATCATGGATGAAGTGGAACTGCAGGATGCCACTGGAGAGTGGCACGGGCTAGAGGTTGCCGGGCCCCGTGCCGCTGAACTGCTTACGCAGATTGGCATTGTGGCGCGAACCAGCAGGCTGCTGAAGCGGATCGCTAGCACGTGGCGCAGCCATGACATTCGCCTGATCTCCACACATAGTCCACTGCTGCCGCGCCTGGAAATCTGGAGCGCTGATGCGGAGATGATCCACGTTCTTGGCGAAGCGCTGACCGAGGCAGGATCTGCAAGCTGCTCTTCCGAAGATTTTGAACAGCTTCGCATGCTGGAAGGCACGCCGCGCTTTGGCATCGACATTCGCGATCGCGATCTGCCGCAGGAGACAGCGCAGACGCGTGCCCTGCACTTCAATAAGGGCTGCTATCTGGGTCAGGAAATTGTCGAGCGTATCCGCTCGCGCGGCCGCGTGCACCGGACGTTTACCCGTTTCCGCCTGCATGGCACGGTGCCAGCCGCAGTCGCTGAGCTGCTGGCGGAAGACAAGCCCGTAGGCGTGCTGACCAGCATTTCGCCCCAACCGATAGACGGGGCAACGCTGGCACTGGGGTACATTCGGCAGGAGGCGCTGGAGCGCGCCCTGCCACTCACCTATGCGGGCGGCACCGCGGAAGCTCTCACCTCACAGGACGCATCCAATCCCGAGACAGACAGGTAAGAACGGAGCCACATGGCTGAGCAGGACAAACCTTTTGTAATAAACGACCGCCGCAAGTTCCGCATGGACGGCGAGTTGCGCGAGCCCACCGCGGAAAAACCAGTGGACAGCCCGCAGACTGCAACAGAACCCGAACGCGCGCAGATGGCGCCCAGCACCGCAGCCCCTGCGGATGGCGGTGCCAAGGTCATTCCATTTGGCGAAGCACCGGCGCACCGCGAACACGCGCACCATGAGGGCCTGCAGAGCGAAAGCACCGCTACCGGTCCAATTCCAATCAACTCAGCCCACATGGTTACTCCCGTACCGGAGCTCGTGGAGAACGCACCTACAGCGTTAAGCGACGAAGACGCTGCAGACCCGTCGCTCCCTCCCGCACCAACCGCGG
>CALMAP010000267.1 GCA_937859825.1 uncultured Terriglobus sp.
CGCGCAATCTGGAGCGTGTGGGGGATCACGCAACGAACATCGCGGAAGACGTGATCTTCTGGGTAAGCGGAAGTGATGTTCGCCACAACGCAGGTTAGCTGTGACAACTATGGCTGGTATGGCCAGTAGTGCAGCGACGGAACCATGGGATGGAAGAGCGCAAGCATTACCGGCGTGCCTACAGGAAGCGTCTCGAAACGAAGTGCCGCGTATGTTCTGAGCTGCGGCTCATAGCGGTGCTGCTCCTCCTTGAGAAAGTCTTCTTTAGAGAGTGCTCCCTGCTCGTCCGTCTTGTACTCCACAATCCAGAGAACGTTGGATCCTTCTGCGCCCGGTGTATTGCCAGCGAAGAAGCTGCGATCCATCCGGTAGGTAGCATATTGAGCATCTGTTCGCTTTGTCAGCTTTGCTTCGCTTACCGCTCCGATATGCGCCTGTAAAAGCCAGCGGCCTTTGTCGCTCGTAATTGTGTTGTGCAGCGCGCGTTTGACCGAGGAGGTAGCATGGTCTATTTCCGATGCCGGCATGCCAAGGCCACGCACGATGGTGCGTATTCGCTGGTCCCATCCGGCAAGTTCCTTCAGCAGGACCTCGATAGCACTGTGTGTGGGGTGCGCCTCGATCCATCGGGCGAGGTGGTCCAGAAAGATATGGACCCCGCTGCCAATTGCGCGAGCGGCGAATGAGCCTTGCGGACGGGAGAACGCCGGAGTTCCCAGAGCACCCGCGAGTGCATGGGAAGACACGATTCCTGGAGCAGGCAAATTTGTGATGGTCCCCAGAGGCAGGCGCTCCAGCATCGCCACGTGTTGAAGAGAAGGCATGTCTTCAGCAGAAGCTGCGAGCGACAGAACCTGCCCTTCCTCGGGAAAGGCGAAAGCTTCATCCATCGGCAAGACATTTGAGGTTCGCTTCGCCTTCTGAAACTGCTGGTTGGCTTGCTCCCACACCACAGGCACCAGCGTATTGGCCAGACGTGGGAGTTCTCCGGTTTTGGTCTCCGCAGCCGTTGCGAAGAGTTGCAGCGAGGTTCGGGCGCGCGTCGCTGCTACGTAAAGCAGACGCTTCAACTCCGCGGCTTCCTGCCTTTGTCTTGCCTTTTGCACATAGCGGTTGAGCGAACCCGCATCGTCTCCGCGAGCCGGAACGGGCGCGAGCATCACGCCTGCTTCCACTTGCCCGTCTAAGCCGCACGATTCTACTTCCAGCCAGTCCAGCAAGGGCAGGTTGTCACGTTTTCCTTTACGCTCCAAAGCAGGCAGCAGCACCAGGTCCCATTCCAGACCCTTTGCCTTGTGGATGGTCAAGACGTCGATCGCATCCGGCGAAGCGTCCACCTCCGCGAAGAGTTTGCCAAGCCTCCCCGCCAGCCGTGCGGCAGTTACGGCTCCAGCGTTCTGCTCTTCCTCCTGCAGAAGATCCAGGTACCGGTAGACATTCGTGGTCTCTTCGGAGCTGCTGTAGAGCGGTGCACCGAGCGAGCGCCAAACGTGTTCCACATTGAGCGTGATGGACGCGCGGCCGCGGGTCAGCACGGCAGCATCGAGCACGTCCAAGGTGCGGAGAACGCGCGTTCGCGAATCTTCTGAAAGGAACTGGGCGCGTTCTCGCAAATGCACGCGAAGGGGTTGGGAGGCGTACTGCGAGAGGTCGCCTCCAGCCAGCAGGTGCAGATCGGCAAGGCCGACACCGCACCATGGGGCATGCAGCACGGCGAGCCATGCGACACGGTCTGCCGGGTGCAGCAGGGCGCGCGTAAGCGCAAACGCATCCAGTACCTCAGGCCGTTCCTTTAAATGCTGCATCTCCAGCGCGCGATAGGGAAGTCCAGCTTCCTTGAGCTTTTTGAGAATTACGACGGCATGGTGCTTGGACCGGACGAGCACGGCGATCTTCCACGGCTGCTGTCGGCCAGCGGGAAGCGGTCTGTTGTACCAATCGGATGCCAGCTTTGCGATTGTCTCGGCTTCTTCGCGTCTCGCGCGTTTTCGTTCGTGCGCCATGACGGCTGCTTCGCCGGTGTTTGTGAGCGCGTGAACATGCCAATGCAACGCACCGTCTTCACTGCCGGACCGGGCTGCCTCAGCCTGCGTGTAGGTCACACCGTCTGTGGCATTGCGGAACACAGGCTGGAACGTAGTGTTGAACTCACCCACGAGGCAAGATCCGGAACGAAAGTTGCTTGTCAGTCTCAGCAGGCCCAACGGCACATCGCCCAATCGCTGCGAACGCATGCTTTGGATGAAGCGTTCCACACGCGCCTGCCGGAACAGGTAGATCGATTGCTTGGGGTCTCCAACAAGGAAGACAGTCTGCGATGGTGCCTGCCAGTCCCGCGTAAGATCCTCAAGCAGCTCATATTGGCTAGACGATGTGTCCTGCATCTCGTCCACCAGCAGATGTTGCAGCCGCAGACCAAGCGCGTGTGTCACATGGTTTCGACCGTCCGGCTCCGCGAGCGCCGCGCGAGCAGCCATCGAGAGTTCGGTAAAGTCGCAAACGTTGCGCTCCGCGAAGATCAGCTTCAGTTCGATCAATGCGTAATGCAGCAACCGGAACAGCGCCTTGGCCACGAGCCACTGGTCCTGTGGGTACGTTGCTGGAGGCAACTCATTCAAAGAGCAGAGCAGTTCGCGCAGCACCTCGCGGTCTTCAAGGCAGGACAGCAGATCCTGCAAGCGTTGCACAACGTGCCTGGGAGCATCGACCAGGAGGTCGTTTTTATAAAGTCTCTTGCGCCAGCCGCCGTCCTTCTTGACCAGCAGATGGGCAAGCATCTTCCAATGCTCCAGATCTGCAACACGTATGCCGGGCGCATTGCGGAGCCGCGAACAGCCGAGCAAAGGATTCGGGCCGTCTTTGTACCCCGGTTCGACGGCGCGCAGATTGGCGATTTCCGCGCCTTCAGAGAGAAGGTGCGGCGGAAACTCCTGCTGGAGCTCGGAAAGCGATGCACAGAGGATGGACTGCAGGGTGCGGTTAAGACTGGAGAGGACGTCTGTATCCAGAGTTTTGTCGTCTAGATCGGCAGCCGCCAGCGGAACGAGCTTGCCCCATTGCTCCCGCCGTTCCAGCATCTGCGCAAGCAACTGCTCGCAATCCTGCAGGTTGCCGTCGCGTAACAGCAGCACGGTGCGTAACGCATTGATTTTTACAGGATCACTTCCGCCAAGCTGAAGAAAGACCGCGCGCGCGGCTTCCCTGTATAGGGCAGAAGCGTCGTTCAGCGGCGTTGCCTGACCCATGCCTCCGGCGAGCACAGGTACGGCGCGCGCGATTTCTCCGCAAAGGGAATCGATCGTCCGTATGTTCAGCCGGTGGGGGTTCTCGCGGAGCTTCCATCCCAGCAGCGCATCCTGCTTCAGAACGGATTGGGCAGCAAGTACAGTCTGCCTTTCGAAATCGCCTGTGTGTTGTTGCGCCATCGCTTCGGCTGAGGTGAGTGCCTCAAGAACGCGGTACCGCATCTCAGAAGTGGCCTTGTTGGTAAAGGTGAGCGCCAGCACCCCTTCAGGCTCACTGACGGTGGCCAACAGCTTGAGGAAGCGCTGGATCAGCAGGCCGGTCTTGCCGGAGCCGGCGGGTGCCTCAACGCTCCATGACCGGCTGATGTCAAGCGCATGCTCGCGTTCCAAAGCGTCTGAAGGCGCTGCGTTCTGCGGGGCACCGGCGGCACTGCGTGAGTTCGACTTAGGAAATCCTAGAACGGTCAAGCGGTGGTCTCCGCGTCAGAATCCTCATCCGCGAGTTCCTGCAGGAGCTCTGGATTTAAGCGGCATAACATGCGTTGTGCGCACCACTGGCAGGTCGCCGGGTACTCCTTTGGGCCTACCTCGGCGTGTCCACGGGCGAAGTCATGCGCAAGCCGCTCCAGGGTATCTCGCCACTCGGGCAGTTGGTTCTCAAACAGAAGTTCGTCCTGCTCCTTTGCGCCGCGAAAGAGCAGCCTGCTCTTTTGAGGAAATGCTTCCAGGCCAAGGTGCTTGCGTCCCGGTTTCACGGTGGCGAACGCAATCGCCTGCACATTCTCAAACCCTGCAGCCGTTGCATAAAGGGGCAACTGCGGTTCGGCCGGCCGGTCGCCGAGCCAGCCCTTAACGTCCGGACTGCCTGTCTTGTAATCAATCAGGACGAGTGCCGGCTGGCCGTGATCGTCTACCTGGTCGATGCGGTCTACCCTCATGTTCATTCGCAGCGGACCGACTTCCATGCTTTCCAGTGTGTGCTCCGTATGCCGCACCTCGAACGGAGGGCGCTCCGCTTCGTACTGCATCCAGGAGCGCAGCAGCCTGAGCAGTCTCTCCCGTTGGAT
>CALMAP010000268.1:0-12418 GCA_937859825.1 uncultured Terriglobus sp.
CCCAAGCACCGAACACTGCCGCGCACCGCCAGCGGATGGCGCAGGAAAATCCACAAAGCGCATACCTGCAACCTACCCGCTGCAGCGGCGGAGCGCAAACGCTGGGCAGCAAGGATGCTCTCAATTCAACCGGTCGGTTGCATAGCAACAAAGGCGCGATTCAAGGCCAAAGGCCCGCCATATACCAGCCTGGGCCAACGGCCCAGGAATCGAACCCATCTCAGATCGAGCGCTGAAGGCGCGCCCCATGACGTGACAACATCTTCTCAGGATGCTCTGGCCGCGGAGTCCGAACCGTGATCGCTTTCTCTCGCACCCAATGAACTCAGATGAAGATGGAGATCGACCTAAGACTCCGATCGGTTCTCCAAATACCCGCTCCGGATGAACGTACCGGCATCCCCATTCTGCGGGTTCACAAAACTAACATCCTCCGGCGGACGCCGCGGTGTGTCGATCGCCAGCACCACAAACGGGTGCTCCAGAATCTGCGGCATGCCATGCGGCGTCCGCTTCGTGAAGCAGATCAACTCACCTGGCCCAACCTCCCGCGCAATCTCAAGTCCAGCCTCGTCCGCTACCTGAAAGACCGCGCGCCCCTGCAGCACATACAGGTACTCATCGCAACGGGTATGAAAGTGCATCGGCACCTCGCGATACGTGCGAAAGATGCGGCAACTCGCCGCCTCCCGGTCTACCAGCCGCAGGTCGCGCAGCATGGTGTCCGAGGTGTCGGGAAGTGTCGCGGCAAGCTCGGCAATATTGAAAAAGCTGGGGTTCACACCTCGATTGTCGCAAAGGCTGTCCTGCCACGACAGTTGCCAATGCAGCGCTCGCCTGGGGCGTGCCCGGCGAAGCTGTCGTGCTCATGTGACTATGCAGCCATGCGCCGCGTCCTAGCCTCAGGCATCGCTGCGCAAGCGCCCGGAGACTCCCTGCATGACCGACACCAACCCGCAAACCGCGGCGCCCCTTATCAGCCAGGACCCAGAAGCGCACCACCCCAATCCGCAGATGCGCCGTGCCAACTGGCGAAGCCTGAACGGCACATGGCAGTTCTGCAATGGCCGCGACCGCGCCGCGGGCATCCCCTCGGACGTCGTATGGGAGAGCGAGATTCAGGTGCCCTTCAGTCCGGAGACGAAGGCGAGCGGCATTCATGACACGGGCTTCTACCAATCCGTCTGGTACCGGCGCACATGGCAGCAACCGAAGCTGGCAGGAGACCAGCGCCTTCTGCTGCACTTTGAAGCGGTGGACTGGCAGGCGAAGGTGTGGGTCAACGGGCAGGAGATCTGCACCCATGAGGGCGGTTACACGCCCTTTTTCGCGGACATTACGCTGGCCCTCGTCGACGGCCCGGTACAGGAGGTCATCGTCCACGCAATGGACGACCCGGCGGACCTTTCCAAGCCGCGAGGCAAGCAGGACTGGAAGCTGGAGCCGCATGGCATCTGGTATCCCCGGACGACCGGCATCTGGCAGATGGTCTGGCTTGAAACGGTGAGCGCCTGCCGCATCCAGTCGTTGCAGTGGTCCAGCAGCCTCGACCGGTGGGAGATCGGCCTGGAGGCCATGGTGCTGCAGCCAGAAATGACGGGCCTTCGATGCACGCCCGAGCCGCTGCAGCTTTCCGTGGTGCTCCGCGTAGGCGACCAGTTGCTGGTGGAGGACACCTACGCCGTCATCGCGGGTGAGGTGCACCGCCGCCTCGCGCTCTCCGACCCCGGCATCGACGACTTCCGCAACTCGCTGCTGTGGTCGCCAACCTCGCCCACGCTCATCCACGCCGTGGTCGAGCTGCGCAACGGCAAGGGCGATGTGCTCGATTTCGTGCACAGCTACACCGCGCTACGCTCGGTCTCCATCCAGGGCGATCGTTTTATTCTGAACGGCCGCCCGCTGAATCTGCGCCTCCTGCTCGACCAGGGTTACTGGGCCGATTCCGGCCTCACCGCGCCCGACGACCAGGCGCTGCGCACTGACATCGCCCTGGTCAAGCAGCTTGGGTTCAACGGCGTCCGCAAGCACCAGAAGATCGAATGCGCCCGCTATCTCTACTGGGCTGACCGCATGGGCCTGCTCGTCTGGGAAGAAATGCCGAGCGCCTACCGCTACACCACCACCTCCATCCAGCGGCTCACCCGCGAGTGGACCCAGGTCGTGCAGCGCGACCGCAGCCATCCCTGCATCGTCGCCTGGGTGCCGTTCAACGAGAGCTGGGGCGTGCCCGACTTGCCGGAGAGTCCCGCGCAGCGCCACTACGTGCAGGCGCTCTACTACCTGACCAAAGCGCTCGACCCCAGCCGGCCTGTGATCGGCAACGACGGCTGGGAGAGCGTGGCCACCGACATCATCGGCATCCACGACTACGACGACCAGCCCGCCCGCATCGGCCTGCGCTACGGCCTCAACGAGATCGAGTCCAAGCTGCTGAAGCGCGAACGCCCGGGCGGCCGCATTCTTACCCTTTCCGGCGAGTTCGCCGCCTTCCGGCAGCCCATCATGCTTACGGAATTTGGCGGCATCGCGCTAGGCGATGGCGACGGCAATGCGAACGGCAACGCCTGGGGCTACTCCCGCTCCGAAACCTCGGAGCAGTTCCTGGATCGCTACCGCGCCCTGCTGGAGTGCGTACGCAACCTGCCCTCGCTGGCCGGCTTCTGCTACACGCAATTCACCGACACCTACCAGGAGGTCAACGGCCTCGTCCGCATGGACCGCACCCCCAAAGCACCGCTGGAACCAATGGCCCTCGCCACCTCAGGCTCCCGAGCCGACTACGACCCGCAACGAGAACTGGCCTGGCGGGATGACATGATGAAGCGGCAGTAGGTGTGCTCAAAGCCTAGGCCGAGAAAAGCTGGTCCACTTCCGAATTAACTTAAATTTGCTTGCGTCCAAACATCTTCCGATGTACAAATTCGTCTGCGTCTTAAGAGATATTGAAGCTGTTGTGAGCGGAGTAACTGTACCAGCCGGGAAGACTATTTTCTTTGATGTGGATACTGTAAGAGCTACTCAGAAGCCAGATTCGCAGGGCCAGACTATACCTTTGGCGGCTCAATTCGGCAAATTTCACTGGTTACCTCTCCCTGGAACTAGACCGAAGCTCGGCTTGAACGGGAGAACAGAGCTTCAGAGTCTCAGCAGGAGGCGAGCCAGCAGCTTTAGCTGCGGAAGCGACTGTCAGTACCAGTACTGGGCATATCCTTTCTTCGACAATGACCTGTTCGCTCCGTACCCCGATGAGAATACGCCTAATGCTCGAGCATCTACAATGCATGATGAATACCGTGACGCGTATGGCAACGACAGTACGCATTCAGTTCTAGTCGGCGCTATTGATCCCCCTCTCGACACCGAGGATCACTCCATCCTGAATTTCAGCTCCACAAACAACGATTACACAATGGTCGCGAACACGGGCGCAGCTGGAACAACTACTTATCATTACCACTTCACAAGGTATGACTCTTATACAAGCAGTACAGACGACGGCAACCCAGAAGCTTGTACTGAAGAAGATGACGGCTATCCAGAGGGCGGGGAAACGACCGTTCAGCCTACTGTCAAAGTGACAGGCGCAAGTCTCTACGGAAATCAGCTCAACGTGACGCTAAGTGGAAGCAGCGGAGAAAACGGTCCAAGAGGTCTTCTTACAATAAGATTAAATAATACATCTGGAGGATCGTGGTCATACGCTTACGGCAGCGGGCCGGTCGGTCCTGGAACATACAACATATCCTTGAACCGAACGGACATACCTGTTGGAAAATATCGGTCTATAACAGCGGAGTGGGCCGTTTCACCGGGTACGGTGTCAGGAAACTTTTCGATCACTTGGGATGTGTACGGAGTCATCCGGCATTCGCAATACAACACGCCGACAGAAAGTGGTTGCGGTCCTGCAACGTCTCAAGCCTGGATAATAAATCCAGCAAGTTGCAGTTTTAGCCCCGTAAATCTAAGGTCTAGCTTCATCGGTCAAACAGCTCAGAATGGAACTGGCATATCAATTAATTACGGTGTTCTGAAGTACACACCCACACAAAACCAATGCACATATCCACAAGGAGCAAATAGCTCGAACACGTTTCGGCAAGTTGGCTCCGTAACAGGAGCTTGCAACCGCACTTTAAATTCAGCAACCGTTGCGACAAATCCAAATCCAGGAACAAACAACGGGCATGTCTTCGACTGCGATAACAATCTTGCGTACGTAACAGGAAGTAACATAACGCAAGCACAAAAATTCTTCGAAGATTATTGTCCAGCCTGCAATGCGGGCTTCAACGGAACGAATGGGCATATAGATAACTATTCAGATTCGCAAGCATGCTCTGCTGGCGCTGTTGGTGATTATGGAAATTTCTGGACGGCAAATACGCATGATTTCAATTAGCTTCGGAAGCGTGGGTTGCTTTCTTGCAGGGTTGGCGCTCATGGTGCCAACTCCAGCAAGAGCTCAGGATTCTCTGGTTCGAATACCCATGACAGGTACGGCTTCTATGAAATCTAGATTAGAGGTGAGAGGCCGCCTCGTCAGAATCGAAATAAGCGGCGGAGATGCGATTGAGCTGCATGTATGGACTGGTAGAACGCAGAAGAAATTGAGCTTAGCTGGCGTTTTACAAAAAGTCACCGATGCTCGCATTTTCGACGACAAAATTATCGTTTTGACTGGCTTCGTCTCGAATGCAGAGACCTCTCTAATCGTTACGGTGGAAGTGAGCAGCGGGCGGATCATAGACAAGGTCTTATGCTACTCGCCATCGGTCTCTCCTGCAGGTCGCTATGTCGCTTTCGTGAAGTTTTTCCCCGCGCATGGCCTTTCGAGCGCGGAGGATCACTACGCGTTGTATGACGTATCACTAACTCCGGCGCAAAACCGGCCAACTAAAAAGCCACTTAATGATGCGACCGTTGGCAAAATCGTATATCCGCCCGGATTAGGGAATACAGCGGACGATAACGTGGAAGTCAAGGGGAGGCCTCTTCATCAAATGGCGGGAGAGCAGTTCTTTTGGAGCGACAGTGGAGAGTGGTGCATCTTTGCGGACCGCGTGGATAATCTTACGACTGTTGTAGTTCTGCAACCGCTCGCAAGGCGTTTGTTCGTTTCTACGCGTAGCTTTTCCGACAGTGAACTCTGTGGAACAGAGGTACCGTGTGTCGAACGTATCATTGAGGTGAAATTCAACATGCCGAGTCATGCAGACATCACATTCAGAGATTTTTCAGGTCGATCGACAAAATCATTAACTCAGACTATCTCGCTACCATTGTGAGTCGGTTCCATACGCCGCGTCTTGCGATGTATGGGTGCCGGGTGCCCCATGTCCGGATTCTCGGACACGGGATTCTCAGTTGCAGGGCGGCTCAAATCACTTGTCGGCAAGGTAAGCAGCTCTTGATTGCTAGCAGGTTGTCGCCTTGGATGAGGCATGTTTTCCGTCCGGAGAACGTACTTCGTACAGGAGGGGTCCGGCACTTCTTCCAGCAGGGTGGTACGGCACCTTGTGCGATGCGATTACATCGTCGCGGGTAAGCCAATTGTGCGTGGGCATGGTCTACGCGATCGTGTCAGACCCGGCGCTCCGGCGCTGAACGACCTGTCCTCATGAACGGATTGCTTTCGGAAGGGCATGGCTTCAGCCATGCCGAACACGCACCGGATAGCGGCAGGCGCGGTCACGGCTCCAATCAGGAGAATAGAGTCCGTTCCGCGCCTTCACCAGTATTCGTGGCTGGCCGTGAGTCTCATGCAGACTGAGACGTCGCGAAGCGTTCCTCAGCGGCTAAAGCCGCTTTGCCTGGTGCGATCTCTCATGATACGGCTGAAAGCCGTGTCCCTCCGAGAGCGGACGTGGGTGAATCGCGCCGAGAGGCTGTCAAGCCCTGAAGGAGGTAAGCGTATCATTGCGTGGCAGTTGGAGGTGGCACTCTATTTCGATCGAACGCTTAGAATAAGAACAGGGCCGGAGTGCTCCAGGGGCAGGACCTGCTATGCGGTTCAGCTCGATTCTCCTTCTGCTGTGGTGGTGTCCCTACGGAGCGCGCCCTCAGCGCTTCGGTTCTTTTTCTGGTTCACCCAGGCCTCCGGCCTGGGCTGTATGGGATGGGCCTTTGACCCTGAGATCGAAGACACCAGCCCTGAGATCGAGGACACCACAGGAATCTCTAGCTTGCCAGCTTGATCGATCGCGCCTTTGGCGCTTAGTGCTCGGAACGGATTCGACCTGGGTCTTCAGCCCAGGCTGGTATTGCTCGGGCCTCTGCCCCAGGGCTACGTCTCCAAAGAAAACGGCCCTACTGCGCAGGATGGCAGTTCGACATTGCGACGAATAAAGCAGACCGTTCTGGATGACACGTCTGAGGCGTTGACGATCTCAAGCGGAGTGAGGAATTTAGGCGCAAGTCGTTCTGCAACAGGAATTTAGCGGCGACTGGGTGGCAAGTCTCGTCGTATGAGGATCTTACAGAAAGAGCAGGGGGAGGGCCATAGGCCCTCCCCCTGTCTGATCGCGGACACACTCTGTGATGCGCGCGGTTAGTACTCCTTCACACCATCCACGAAGGCCTTCAGCTTGCGGCTGCGGCTTGGGTGGCGCAGCTTGCGGAGCGCTTTGGCTTCGATCTGGCGGATGCGTTCGCGCGTGACCTGGAAGCTCTGGCCGACCTCTTCGAGGGTGTGTTCGCTGCCGTCTTCCAGGCCGAAGCGCATCTTGATCACGCGCTCTTCGCGTGGGGTGAGCGTACGCAGCACCTGTGAGGTGTACTCCTTCAGGTTGACCGAAATCACGGCGTCAGACGGGCTGACAGCCATGCGGTCTTCGATGAAGTCGCCAAGGTGCGAGTCTTCTTCTTCGCCGATGGGCGTTTCGAGCGAGATTGGCTCCTGCGCAATCTTGAGCACCTTGCGCACCTTCGCGACCGGGATGTCCATGCGCTTGGCGATCTCTTCGGACGAAGGCTCGCGGCCAAGCTCCTGCACAAGCTGACGGCTGGTGCGGATGAGCTTGTTGATCGTCTCGATCATGTGAACCGGGATGCGAATGGTGCGGGCCTGGTCGGCGATGGCGCGGGTAATGGCCTGACGGATCCACCACGTTGCGTACGTGGAGAACTTGTAGCCGCGGCGATACTCAAACTTGTCCACCGCCTTCATCAGGCCGATGTTGCCCTCCTGAATCAGGTCGAGGAACTGCAGGCCGCGGTTGGTGTACTTTTTGGCGATGGAGACCACGAGGCGCAGGTTGGCCTCGATAAGCTCGCGCTTGGCGCGCTCGGCATCCATGTCGCCCTGGATCATCTCGCGCTGTGTGTGCCGCAACTCCTGCGTGGTGATGCCGGCTTCACTCTCCAGCCGCTCCAGATCGGTACGGCAGTTCTTCTGCTGGCGGCGATATTCCTTCTTGAGCTCTTCGCTGCGGCTGGCGTCGTGCTTGGTGTCGAGCGCCTTGATCTGCCGCTCCAGCGTGCGCATGCCGTCGACGGTCTTGTTGACCTTGTCGAGCAGGCGCTTCTTCTCACCATTGGTGTACTTCAGCTCGCGGACGATGCGTGTGACGTAGACCATCTCGCGGCCCACGGTCATGCGCAGGCGACGCTCTTCCTTCTTGGACTTGGCCTTGCCCGCGTCGAGCTTTTCCTTGTCCTCCTGCGCCTTCTTGAGGTGCGTGTTCAGCGAGTCGATGCGCTTGACGGTCGCCTTGACACGCGCGTTCAGCACGTCTTCAGTCAGCTCTTCCTCATCGAAGGTGACGACTTCCTTCACGTTGCGCACGCCGCGCTTCAGGTCTTCACCGAGCGCGACAATCTCGCGGATAACGATGGTGGAGCGCGAGATGGCCTTCATTACGCGCATCTGCCCGCGCTCAATGCGCTTGGCAATTTCGACTTCGCCCTCGCGGGTGAGCAGCGGCACTGTGCCCATCTCGCGCAGGTACATGCGGACGGGATCGTTTGTCTTCTCAAGCTGGCCTGGAGTCAGGTCGAGTTCGACGTCATCGTTCTCCTCGGACTCTTCGCCGTATTTGTCACCGCCGCGGCCCTCGAACTTGTCTTCGGAATTGAGGACGTCAATGCCCTGCGTGTTCACGGCCATCAGCAGGTCGTCCAGCTCGTCGGCGCTGGTGATGCCCTCGGGAATCAGGTCGTTGACCTCACCGTAGGTGAGATAACCCTTCTCTTTGCCGGAGTCGATCATCCGGTCTACGTCTTCTTCGTACTTGTCGATTTCTTCAGCCATGCTGCATGGACTCCCTAAGAAAATTGCGCAGGAACGCGGTGTGCCAGATTGCGGGAACCTTACCCCGGCATAAGCCAGCAGGAAAAAGACACGCGCCCCTGAACGGTCGTAATACCGATGTGCTATCGAGTGGGGAGCAAGGTGCGGTTCTTATGTCCGCGGCGCAAGGTTTGCGGTCGTGTCAGGACCGGACCATCTGGGCGCACTCCACCAGCGTTGCGTAGAATAGCACACTTTGATAGACGTCTGGCGGAGAGAAAAGATGCACAGTGAACATAGCAGGCTGCCCCTTCGACCGGAACATGATGTCCGAAGAGGAACTACCGGTTGGGATAGCCTACTGACCTACCAGGCCCAATCAGCAGTCACTCCGTAGCGAGCGCCATACGCAAATCGGCGAACGGAACCTTGCGCTGCTCATTGGATGCGAAGGTCTTTACCGTCGCGACCGACTGAGCCACCTCGTCTTCTCCAAGAATCACGATGGAGCGGGCAACACGGTCCGCCGTTTCAAAAGATTTCTTCAACCGGAAGCTGCCGTCGCCCACCTCAACGGAAAGACCTGAGGAACGAAGATCGCGCGCTAGCGATAACGCTGCCGCGTTCTGCGCGGGGCTGAGCGGAGCGAGGTAGGCGTCCAGCTTCGGCATGATGGACACTTCTCCGGCACTTGCGGCAGCGGCTTCTTCCAGCGCCTGTAGTGTGAGCACAAGCCGGTCTTCCCCAATGGCGAAGCCGATGCCCGGCGCGCGCGGACCGCCCAGCATCTCAGAGAGACCATCGTAACGGCCGCCGCCGAGTAGGGCGTTCTGCGTGCCGAGACCAACGTCCACGGTGAACTCAAAAGTCGTACGCGTATAGTAATCCAGACCGCGTACCAGCCGCGGATTGACCATATAGGGTACGCCGCAGGCGTCCAGCGCGGCCAGCACCTGCGCGAAGTGGTCTTTCGATGCGTCGTCCAGGTAGTCGGCGATCTTCGGCAGCGCGTCGATGATCTCCTGGTCGGCTTCGTCCTTGCTGTCCAGCACGCGCAACGGGTTGGTTTCGGCGCGGCGCTGGTTGTCCGGGCACATGCGGTCCCTGACCGGCAGCAGCGCTTCTCGTAATGCGGCCACGTAGCGAGGCCGGTCGGTACTGCTGCCTACTGAGTTCAACTGCAGCTTCCAGCCCTTCCAGTCGTTGGCTTCGCTGGCGCGGGGAATCTCGAGTGCATCCAGCAGAGCGGCCAGCATCTCCAGCACCTCAGCGTCGCGCAGCGGCGATTCCGAACCGGACGAAGAAGGCCCGATGACCTCTGCCCCAATCTGGAAGAACTGGCGGTAGCGGCCCTTCTGCGGACGCTCCCGGCGAAACTGTGGACCGATGTAGTACAGCTTTTGCAGTTGACCGGTGTCGCCCAGTTTGTGCTCGATGTAGGCGCGCACCACGCCGGCAGTGTTCTCCGGGCGCAAAGTGAGCGACTGTGCCTTTTCACTGGCGGCGCGGGCGCGGTCCTCCCACGTGTACATCTCCTTGGAGACGATGTCGGTCTCTTCGCCCACGCCGCGAGCGAACAGCTCCGTCGCCTCAAGAACAGGCGTACGGATCTCTCCGAAGTTGTAGCGGCGAAAGACATCACGCGCGGTCTGCTCCACGCGGTTCCAAAGGGCGGTTTCTGGCGGCAAAAGGTCGCGCGTGCCGCGCACCGCTTTGATCGTGCTCATCACCTTCAAGTGTAGCGAAGCTGCTGCACGGTCAGCACTGCCCGTTGCGCCTGCCTAATGAAAGAAGATCGGCGGAATCGAAACTTTCGCGTGTTCCGTTGGCATGCTCGTCAGAATGAAGCATGCGGTTTCTTCTACCTGGTGCAGATAGAAGGAGCAGCGGCACGGAAAATTATCCAGGACAAATCGTAAATCGAACTCCACGTCGGAGCGCTTCAGCACGGTCTCTTCGCGCATGTAAAGACAACTTGATGGTTGCTGCGTCCGGGTGCCGTCGAGAGCGCGTTGCAGAAATCCGGCCTCGGCCAGCAGATTGTGAAGATGAAGATAATCTGGCGCTACAGAGTCGTTCTGGTGCACGATCACATCGGCAATGAACTTCACGCGGTGAATACCTCGCGAAAATAGTAACGCCGCTCCAATCTTTTGGCACCAAAATTCTCCACGCTACCAGCGTGGAGAATGCCAGCATAACGAACGTTCCGATACTTGCCTGATATCTGGTGCAGTATCACATGAAAGAAATGTGCAAAGTATTCGATATCACAGAAAGTCTTACACCGATGCAGGTGCGCTAATCTGCTGACAGAACACAGATGACCTGGGAGAAGGGCCCTCTACTGAGGGCCCTGTTTTTGCGAAGCACTTACAACTTTATTTCCACACCTCAACAATTGGGTAGCGGTTCTGGTAGGGCGGCTGGTAACTCGAGCGGCTGAGCCACCAGGTGAGGCGCGCCTGGTTATCCGCAGCGAAGGTTGCATCGCTTTTAAGTTTTGCTTGGAACTCCGCGTAAAGGTCAGGCCGTTCACTGGCGAGCCTCTGCGCAATGGGAACGCTCAGGTAGTCGCCCGCTCCGATACGGCCGTTGCGCTCAAAGATGCTGTCCAGAAAGCCCCAACGAACAAGGGCATCCGGTGCGGCCGGATGCAGCATGCTCATGATGAGCCGAGCCTCTGGCTGTGCCAGCGGAACGTAATAGCTGCCTGAAGGGATCGTGATTGTCTCTTTGACCGGTTGCAGCTTGTAGTCGGTAAAAGTGCGGCCCTCAAAGGGGAACGGCTGCTTTTTCACATCCGTGAAGCGCCAGGTCTCGAATTGCGCAGTTTGCTCCTGCTTTGTGCGTTCCATGCGAACGCCGTGCAAAGCAAGCACGTCGGCAACGTAGCCGAAGCTTTCCGGAATCAGAAATCCGTCGGGTACGGGTGCCTGCGCGGTCGTGTCCACGCCGTCATGGGTGATCGTTTCGAAATCATCTTTTGCAGCCGTGAAGTGGTTTACGGATTTGCCAGTGATCGGTGAGTCGATCTTCTCGACCTTAAGTGAGTGGTACGGAATGGGGTGACCGCCCGCGCTGGTCTTGCCGTCGAGGAAGAGATTGCCGTCACGCTTGCCGGCAAGTGCCATGTCCGCAGCGTCGCTGTCGCGCACAGCCTTCTGCAGCGCCTGCGGGTCTTCGGTCACCACGTCGATAGAGTTCACCATGATGTCGTAGTTCGACCATGCGCGCGTCTTAGGGTCTTTCAGCGAGTGCGTCTCCACCAGCAGACAAGGGCGATTGCGCGCGGCGGAGTACAGGTGCGAGTAGCGTGGCGAAAATACCTCCACGAAGAACTCGCGCTTGCCTGTTGCAGGATTTGTCTGTAGCGCGCCATACGGACTGATCAGGTGGCCGTCCTTCTCCATGCGCGCATTCAGTTGCGGGATCAAGCGATCGTTCACCCAGGCGCTTGAAGGCGCACCCATATCGAGATGGTGGGCGATGTCGTAAGTCACGTCGTACTGGTAGTCCGCGCCGTCGGTCACGTGGTTGTCGAACATGAAGTCAGGCAGCCACGCGTTGTAGAGCTTGAGAAAGGCGCGCATCTCCGGAGTATCGGCCTTGATGTAGTCGCGGTTCAGGTTGATGTCCTGCGCCGTGGCGCGGGTGCCGGTCACGGCAGGCCCGTTCTGCATCGCGCGGTTGAAGGGGCTACGGTGCTCGTGGCCGTCCACGTTGAAGACGGGAATGACCACGAAGATCGCCCTATCGAGCCATGCCTTCTGGTGCGGCTTATTGCCAACGGTCATGTCGCGCAGCAGCATGAGCGCGGTGTCTTTGCCCTCGATCTCACCGGAGTGAATGCCCGACTGAATAAGGATGACGGCCTTGCCGGTCTTATGTGCGGCTTCGGGCGTGAAGGCGCGGTCCTTGCTGGCGACGATCGCGATCATCGTTCGGCCCTCGGGCGTGGTGCCCATCGGCAGCGCCTTGATCTCCTTTGATCGCTGCTCCAGCAGGTGGGCGTAGCCGACCACGTCCGCATAGACGCCGGTGGTCTGCCAGTTCGATTTCTCTCCCGGCGTAAGCAACTCTGGCGCAATGCCCTGCACGCTGGCCGCGAGCGATACTGCTGCCGCCGCTGCGGGCGGCTCATACATGCTGTGTGGACGCAGTTGCTCCTGCTGGGCAGTCAAG
>CALMAP010000268.1:12428-13081 GCA_937859825.1 uncultured Terriglobus sp.
ACAGGAGTATGCAGGCAGCGGAAGACGTGACGATGCGAAACATCCGCAGGGAAGCTGAAAGGCAGGGCATGGCTTATTGTGCGGCAGTCTATCGGGATTGTCGCGCAGAATCTCACCTGTAGCCTGGGCTCCTGCTGTCGCCTTCCAGCGAAGCGCCTTCTGTCCGTTGTGCGACACCTGCGGCCACCCTGCGACATGCGCCGGGAGGCAGAGCACAAAACGCATCGCATTACGTATCTGTACTACCCGCCATCTTTGCGAAAAGCTTCCGGTCGCCAGGTCGATTCGAGGAGTGCCGCCCCTCCTTATACGAACCTCCTCACACGCGAAAAGGAAACTCTCCTATGTTCATGCGCTCTGAAAAACTACTGATTCCCTTGCAAAAACCCGAAAACCCGGATCCGAATGGCGCAGCCGCGATTCAGGAACTGCTTGGTGGCAAGTTCGGTGAGATGTCCACGCTGAACAACTACCTGCACCAGTCCTTCGGCTTTAAGGAGAAGAAGAAGCTCAAACCGTTCTACGACCTGATTGCCGCAATTACTGCGGAGGAACTAGGCCATGTGGAATTGATTACGACCGCCATCAACCTGATGCTCGAGGGTTCCGTTAAGGAAGGCGAGCCGGTCGACGCTCCTTTGCAGGACGCGGCG
>CALMAP010000269.1:0-8270 GCA_937859825.1 uncultured Terriglobus sp.
GTGCGATGTTGGACGGGTTCTGCAGGTTTTGCCGCACGCTTGGATTGCGCGGGTCCATGGGACGTTCGCCATCTACCACGAAGCGGTAGCCGTAATACTCCGGTGTGAGTGAAGCGGTGGTCAGCGTCCACATGCCGTTTTCGTCGCGGGTCATGGGCATGGGGTCTGCCACACCCTCCAGTGCGACCGCGGCACTCTTTGCGGTGGGATTGAGGTAGCGGAAGGTGACCGTTCCGTCCGCCTTTACCTCGGGCGACCGTACCTGCATGTCGCGGGCGCGCGCAGCGGGATCGATGGATACAATCTTGCGGGGCAGGTTGCCGGGATTGACCGGCGGCACAGGCTGCGCGGCCTGTCCGTGAACTGTTGGCGAGATGGTGAGGCAGGCCGCACAGGCCAGGAGAGCGAGATTGAAGTTCCGCATGATCCCGAAGTCTAACAAGACAGCGTGAACGCTGGCTCAAAACAAGCAAGGCAGCCTTTGCCAGGCTGCCTTGCGCGGACTGAAACCATCGCCGTTTAAAATGGGTTGATTTTCTTGATGCCCTTTTTCTTCTTGTGCGTGCTAGAGCTCTCGACGTCACCCTCGTACTCGGGCTTCGGGTTCTTGACCTTGCCCTTGGCATTCGGCTGGGGGGGAACCTGACCCACAGGCGTCTTCACGCCGGAGACATCGTTCACGGCATCAGGTGCGGTCGCAGGCTTCTCGATCGGAGGCAGTTCCGCAGTGTTGCGCGGCCCAACGGAGTTCAAACCGTTGTTTGCATCTTTCACCGCAGAGGACCCGGGAGTGATGATCGTCACACCCATACCAGCGGAAGTACCAGGCGAGCTTACCGGCGCGACTCCGGTAGGCGTCTCGGTAATCGAGGAAGCGGAACCTGTCGCCGTTCCACTGGCTGCGGCGTCGGCTGCGGGAATATCTGAGAGGCTTGCGGGAGTATTGCCTGCCGCCGGTACTGCTCCTGCATCGGAGGTGTTGGCTGCGGGGGCGGTAGCATCAGCAGGTACGACAGCATTGGTGGCAGCGGCCTTGCCGGTCATGGCTGCCGTGAAGTCTTCCTGGATTCTCTTCGAGACTGCAGGCGCATACGTTGCCTTCGGATCGGCGAGGGATGGGTCACCCACGCGGGAAGCCTGCACCACGTCAGGGCTGCGCATGATCAGCAGCTTGGCGCGGTTGCCCAGGTTGTAGCTTTGACGGCTGTTTTCAAGTGCCTGGCTGGCAGCCACCTGTTCCGCTGTTGGCTCTGGAATTGGCGCTCCAATGGCTTCGAGGCGGTCACGCGCATCTTCCACGCGGGGTGATGCGGAGTACACCGTAACCACGCGGCCATAGGCCGCCGCGGCCTGGCTGTCGTACACGCGCAGAAGACGTGCCCGCTGGTCTTCGGACAGGTTCTTCATCGTTGGGCTGGTACGAACGAACTTCGCCTGCGCGGCGTAGGCATCGCCCAGCCCGATCAGTGCGGAATCGATCTTGCTGAAGAGTGGATAGGTATCTACGACCGTTTGGTAGCGAGCGATCGCCGCGGCATAGTTCTCGTGTGCTTCGTAAAAGTCCGCAATGCCCGTCTCTCGCGTGGCAAGGATCTCCTGCACCTCGCGCAGCTTCTGCTTCGCATCCGGAATCAGCTTGCTGTCGGGGTACTGCGTAAGCATGTTGCGATACTCTTCCTGCGCGTGGACTGCCTTGGCGTAGTCGCGGTCCGGCTTGTCCATCTGCTTAAAGTAGATGTCACCGATGCGCATCTGTGCCTCCGCCGCCTCGGGAGCATTCGGAAAGAAGATGATGAAGTCGTGGTACTCGGTCTCAGCCTGCGTCAGCGCGGCGGTGCCACCCTCGCGATACCAGCTGTCCGCGAAGGCCAGCTTCGCACGCATCTGGTACTCCGAATCCGGGTAGGTGGCCAGCATGTCCTGCAACAGGAGACGCGACACGTCGAAGTGTCCCTTTTTTAGAGCGACCAACGCGCGGTCATAGAGTTGCTTGTCAGGCTGTGCGCTGTTCACGTTCGCCAGAGGATTGTCTTTGAGGCGGCGCTTCATTTCGCGCTGCTCTTTTACCGTGTCTTTGCTTTGAATGACCTTTTCGTCTTTTTTCTGCTGCTTCACCGTGTCGGCGTCGTCGGAGCTTTTGCGGGTTTTCTTGCGCGAAGACCGGTTGCTGAGCACGGCGGTGGGCACGTTATCCTGCTGTGCGCCGGAGGTGGTGCCCGCAGGCAGGTCGGAAGGCGTGGACGAGGTCGGCGCCTGCTGCGAAGAAGGCGCCTGCTCCGTGATCGCTGGGGTGCTCTGTGCCGGTGTCTGTTGCGTCTGTGTCTGTTGTGCCGGCTCCTGCTGGGCCGCGCTCAAGGCAAGCGGCGAGAAAAGCAGGCTGCTGAAAAGGACGACCGCACAACCACGGAACGGGACGAAAGAGCGCTCCGAAACTGCGCGCGAAAAACGAAAAGCCATGCGAACCCTCAAATGCCGCCGGGCCGGGATCCAGGCGTAGCGGCAGTGCACTTTTATTGTAAGCGTGCGGTCTTGCGATGTCGCCCGCGGCTGTGAAGCAATGCCCGTTGGACGTGCACCGGTAACGCTTGGTTAGACGAGCAGCGCGCCCTCGGATGCCGCTGCCCGTGCGAGCTTCAGAAACTCCTGTGCGTTCTCTTGCGTTTTGCCTGGCTGGAAAATAGCCGATCCGGCGACGAGCAGATCTGCTCCGGCACGCACCACTTCCTCGACCGTGTCGCTTGCAATACCGCCATCCACTTCAATACGAAAGTTGAGACCCATCTCTGCCCGCAGCGCGGCCAGGTGACGCACCTTCTCAACACAACGAGGGATGAAGCTCTGACCACCGAAGCCGGGGTTCACCGTCATGACAAGCACGTGGTGCACGATTCCCAGAACCTCTTCCAGGGTTTCTACTGGTGTTGCGGGATTGATGACAACAGCGGGCTGCATGCCGTGCTCGAGGATGCCCGTCAGCGTGCGGTGCAGATGACGGCATACTTCCTGATGCACCAGCACCCAATTCGCACCGGCCTTCGCAAAATCGGGGATGAAGCGGTCCGGGTCCTCAATCATCAAGTGGCAGTCGAGCGGCAGTTTCGTAATCTTGCGAAGGGCTGCAACGACCGGTGGACCGAAGGTGATATTTGGGACGAAATGGCCGTCCATCACATCCACGTGCACGACGGGGCCGCCACCAGGCTCTGCCGTGGCAATCTGTTCGCCGAGGTTGGTAAAGACCGCGGCGAGAATGGAAAAGGCCAGATCGATCACAACCGCAGTGTAACAAGCGCGACCCGGCCGCCCGATACACTTGAGCATGGCATCCATTACCGATCCACTTGTGATCCCATCTGGAAACTTTCGCGCGTACCTCTTCGATCTGGACGGCACCGTGGCCGACACCATGCCGCTGCACCTGGTGAGCTGGCAGAAAGCAGTGGCGGAGCAGGGCGGCCAGTTTCCCGAAGACCTGTTTTACGCGCTTGGTGGCCTGCCGCTGCCGCGCACGGTAGAAATCCTGAATGAGAAGTTCGGCTACAGCATGGACCCGCACAGGGTCGCTGAAGAAAAAGAAAACCATTACCTGCAGGAACTCACGGAGTTGCAGCCGGTAGCCTCCGTCGTGGAGCACGTACACGCGCAGCACGGGAAGATTCCGCTGGCGATTGTCTCCGGTTCGCCGCACGCCACGATCCTGAAGACGCTCACGCTGCTTGGCCTGCTGGACAAGTTCGATCTTTTGGTTGGCGCGGAGGATTACACCCAGGGCAAGCCGAATCCGGAACCGTTCCTTACAGCGGCGAAAAGACTTGGCGTTCCGCCCGCGGAGTGCCTTGTCTTCGAAGACGCGGAGCTTGGGATTGAGGCCGCGATTGCAGCGGGCATGCAGTGGGTGCGTGTGCCTTCACGCGCATAGCCTGCATTTTGCAATCACGAACGAAGTGTCATGCGGAGCGTAAGCGAAGAACCTGTTTCCTGCTCCCCAGATAATCTGTCATTTCTCCGCTCCAGCCGCAGAGAGCGCGGTTCCGGTCCAAATGACATCAGGAGGGTAGCGATAACGGTAGAGTCACGACTTCTGCCGTCCCAGTCGAAGGTGTCGGCTGAAGCAGCTTAGCCGCTGCTCGCACCATCCTGCGTATCGGCCATGCACCCGCTTCGCGCTGGAACAATACTCCGGTGCGCTGCTTCTCAGGCCGGTAGTACCAGCGGCGCAGCATGGCCAGATGGTCGCCTAGCGTGACTACGTCCTGTGTGCCTGGCTCATCCTCAAGCTGGGCAATAGTGGCCAGCAGCCGCTCCTCTGCCGAACCCTCGCTTTGGCCGGCAGCGCCGGCACCCAGCGGAACCGGCGCAAGCATCATCGGCTGCGCGAAGAGGGAAGAGCCCACCTGTTCCTGCTCTTTGGCAAGGCGAACACCAAGCATAGAAACGCTTTGCGGGCCGCGGAGACAGCCCTCTGCAAAGGCGAACACCTGCACGTGCGGTTCGTCTGATTCAGGGCAGGGCAGGAGGATGACAGCGCGCAATTGGTCGAGTGGCTGTACGAGTGCGTCCGCGATCCTGCCAACGGTCTTTGCTTTTGCCGCACGCTCGTGCAATGCCGCCGCTTCTTCAAAGAGCATCTCCGCTGAAGCGTGATCGCGTTCCGTCTCCAGTTCAAGCCGGAGAGATTCGCCGCTCGTCTTGAGAAACGCAAGCGTTCGCTCCGCCTCGGCGAGATACTCCGCATCGGTGCAGCGGGCCTGGCAGGGCGCCATGCACTTGTGCATCTCGCCGTAGATGCAGCCCGGGTCGTCGGGCGAGGGATGCAGCTCCATGAAGCAGCGGCGGATGACGAACAGGTCCTCCACCGCTTCACGGTAGCGGTCGGCATCAAGCCTGGAGGCGAACGGTCCGAAGGTCGTGTGCAGCGAACGTCTTCGCAGATGGTTCGTCACGTAGATGCGAGGAAAGCGGTTCTCCACCGCGTACCGGATCGTGAAGGGAGGCGAGAGTCGCAGCTTCCTGCGCGCTTCTTCTGCGCCAAAGACGACGCTCATCGCGCGATGCAACAGCAGCAGCGACTCAAGCTCCGAGTACGTCTGCCGCCATGCGACACGCGCGACACGATCACGCAAATTCAACCTTTTCGTCTGGCCTTCCGCGGGCATTAGCAGCCGTTGCAATCTGCGGCGCAGGTTCGCGGATTGCATAAGGAAGGGGCGGTCCGTCGCGGCATGCCCGAAGAGGGAAACAACACCCGCACTGGCTGGAACAGAGCGCAGCACCTCGGCGGCGTTCGCCGGATCGAAGTCGATCTCGTGTTCGAAGACGGGCGCGGGACTCACTTCGACATCGTACTTAGGAAACGGATTCCGTGAATCGACAGAATCGACTCACGCACCCGCAATGGTCATACCCTCGACCCGAATCGCGGGCGATGCCGCCGACCCACTGAAGACAAGATCATTGGCGACCGCGACGATGTTTTTGTACATGTCTTTCAGGTTCCCAGCGATGGTGATCTCTTCGACCGCGCCGGAGAACTGTCCGTTCTCGATCCAGATGCCACTCGCGCCTTGGGAGTAGTCGCCGGTTACGAGGTTCACGCCGCTGCCCAAGACCTCGGTGACGTATAGGCCGTTTTGCACCTCGGCGATGATCTCGCGCAGTGACTGCGTGCCGGGCTCGAGGTAGAAGTTGCCGCTGCCGATACCGGGTGCTCCGGCCAGACCGCGTGAGGCGTTGCCGGTGCTTTTTGTGCCCAGCTTGCGGGCGGTGTAGGTGTTGGTCACGTAGGTCTGCAGCACGCCCTTTTCGACGATGACCTTGCGCTGCATCGGCAGACCATCGCCGTCGAAGGGCAGCGTGCCGAAACCGCCCAGGCCGGGTTCGAGCATCATGGTGCCGTCGTCTACCACGGTGACCAGCGGGCTCGCGACCTGTTTGCCGAGCATGTCTTCGAACATGGTCGCGTGGCGGTAGACCGCGTCGCCATTCACCGCGTCGAAGATGTCGCCAATGATGCCGCGCGAGACCTGCCGGTCAAAGACCATGGTCGCCCGCTGCGTCTTCACGCGCCGGGCGCCGAGGCGTCGCACCGCACGCTTGGCTGCTTCCTTGCCCACGGCTTCCGGCGATTCCAGCTTGCGCAGGGTGCGCGCGCTGCTGGACCAGTAGTCGCGCTGCATGCCGTTTTCGTCCTGCGCAATGGGCTGGGCGGAGAGGCCGCAGTAGCTTTTGCGGTACTCGCCCGTGAAGCCGCGCGAGTTGGCGATGGCTTTGTATGTCGTGGCAGCGGAAAAGCTGCCGCCATCGGAGTTCTGGATGCGCACGTCCGCGTTCATGGCCGCGGCTTCGGCGGCGCGCGCCATCTCCACTCGCTCGGCGGCAGGCATGGAATACACGTCTTCGAAGAAGAGGCCGAGACCCTCGCCATCACGCTTTGTGCTGTACTCGCCGGCATCGGGCAGACCGGCGAAGGGATCTTCTTCGGTGATCTTCGCAAGGTCCACCGCACCCCGGACCATCCGCTCAAGCGAAGCCTCGCTCAGGTCGTTGGTGGAGGTGCTGGCGGTGCGTTGGCCGCTGAAGACGCGAAGACCGACGGCTTTGGAGAACGATTCTGTGAGCGTCTCAACCTGGCCGAGACGCACCTTGACGGCGAACTCGTCGCCTTCAAGGTAAACGGCTTCGGCGTCGGTTGCTCCGGCGCGAAGGGCGCGGTCCACAAGTTGTTGAACGATCTTTGCTTGCTGAATGTTAGTTGCCGTATTCGTGGGCATTGATACTCTTCTGCTCCGGTTCGATGGGTAGAGGATGTACCTTCCTCGGTTGACTGTCGTATTTGTCGCTTAGTGGACAACTGCGACTCTTTGTCACATGTTCACCACGTTCGGGCATTCGCTTGTTCTCAGAATTTGCGAAAGCCGCACCGCTCCAAAGCATGCAGGACAGCGCAAACGCGGGTCGGCTAAACGACGAGCCGTTGAAGCAGACAAAGTCCGCCACACGTACATTCGTCTGTCGTCTACAGTTATGAATTCTTTGACGTCGACAATGTTCATAGCCGCTTGCGCAAACGCTAACGGTCTTTACGGACTTCGGACTGGCTCTTGACGGCGGCCCAAATGCCCAAGGAGCCGAAGACCGCTCCGAAGGCCATGGTGGCCAGAAAGACTTGCAAGGGAGAAGCCATTAGTGATCCTCCTCGGTAACGAACGTGGCGATGACTAGCGCAGCAATCAGGAATGTTGCTGAGCCGGCGAGGCTCGCTGCAACCAGCTTCGATGATACGCCTGCTCGCCCGCGTTGAACGAACTCGTCAAGCACAGGGAAGACGAGCAGCAGGACTGCTGCCTCGGCGAAGAACGTCTCCAGCACTTTCGCTATCCGCTTATACCAACCAGACAGTAGCCTCAATGCCCCGTTCCACCCACCGTCATCCTGTCAAGCTTGATCGTCGGGGAGCCCACACCCACCGGCACACCCTGGCCCTTCTTGCCGCAGGTTCCGATACCCTCATCTAGCGCGAGATCGTGGCCCACCATGCTCACATGCTTCAGTGCCTCCGGGCCGTTGCCGATCAGCATGGCTCCCTTCACCGGCGCGGTCACCTTGCCGTCCTCGATCAGGTAGGCCTCGCTTGCGGCGAAGACGAATTTGCCGTTGGTGATGTCCACCGAGCCGCCGGAGAAGTTCACGGCGTAGATGCCGTTCTTGACGGAGCGCAGGATGTCCTCGGGGTCGTCGATACCGGCGAGCATGTAGGTGTTGGTCATGCGCGGCATGGGCATGCTGGCGTAGCTTTCGCGGCGGCCGCTGCCGGTCGAGGGTAAACCCATCAGTTTGGCGGAGAGCTTGTCGCTCATGTAGCGGCGCAGAATACCGTTCTCGATCAACGTGGTGTTCTGCGTGGGCAGGCCCTCGTCGTCCACGTTCAGCGAGCCGCGGCGGTTTGCGATGGTGCCGTTGTCCACCACGGTGACCTTGTCGGTGGCGACGCGCTGGTCCATCAGGCCGGCGAAGGCGGACTGCTTCTTGCGGTTGAAGTCCGCCTCGAGTCCGTGGCCCACTGCCTCGTGGATGAGCACGCCGGGCCAGCCGGGGCCGAGCACGATTTCCATCTCGCCTGCGGGCGCGGCGATTGCGGTCAACTGCAGGATTGCCTGCCGAGCCGCTTCGCGTGCGAAATATTCAGGCGTTTTGTCCTTGCTGTAGTAGCTGAGCTCGACCCGGCCTCCGCCGCCGCTGGAACCGCGTGCAGTCGCGCCCTTGCCTTCGTC
>CALMAP010000269.1:8280-8747 GCA_937859825.1 uncultured Terriglobus sp.
CGCCGCCGCGTCCTTGGCGATCACGCCCACGCTGAACCGGCTCAGCGGCTGCGTGGCGCTGGCATAGGTGCCGTCACTGGCCACGATCAGGATATGGCGCACCTCATCGTTGAAGCTGGCGCGCACCTGCGTGATGCGCGGGTCGTAGGCGCGCGCCGCGCGGTCGGCCTGCTGCACCAGCGCGAGCCGGGCGGAGATACCGGGGTCGCTCAACGTCGCTGGATACAGGTCGTGTGTCTTTGCCTCTTGAAAGCCCTGCACCTGCACGGTTGAGGGGCCATCCGCGATCAGCGCGGCGGTCTTCGCCGCGTGCAGCAGCTTGTCTTCGGTCAGTTCATCGGTGTAGCTGTAGCCGGTGCGCTCGCCGCTCAGCACGCGCACGCCGCAGCCCATGCTGTGGCTCTGGCTTGCGGACTTCACGATGCCCTCGTCTATGCCAATGCCGCTGGATGAAGTCGACTCAAAAT
>CALMAP010000270.1 GCA_937859825.1 uncultured Terriglobus sp.
CCCTGAAAAACGCATTACGCTGGAACTGAGTGCGGGCTTCAGCCGGGACAGGCCAGAGATCGACAAGCCGGTACACGACTTTCTCCTGCAATCGGCCAAGCGCCTTCGCAACCCTCGGCCCGAGGTTTACGTTACACTCGGCGGCCTGCCCATCAGCTTCAGCGAGTGGCGATGGCCGTTCCATCTCTCCACCTCGGGCGCGGACACCTACATCGTGCACGGCCTCGCCAGACTGGAAGATGGCACGACCCCGGCCGCGCAGCAGTTGCAGGCCAAAATCGCCGCATCGATGACCGTTACGTTCGCCGAGGTGGTTCCCGCGCCGGAGCAGCCTTTTGCCGAGGGTTTTATCTACAACGCTGTTCGCAAGATCATGGACCAGGGACAGATCGAACTGGTAAAAAGCGGCAACCGTCAGCCTGTGCCGGTGACCACGCGCTACTACTCCGCGAAGCAGAAGCGCTTCGTCTTCAACGACACCACCGAACAGCAACGGCAGGACTTTTTGGCCAGCAAGGTCTACTGGTTGAGCGGCGTTCTGGGCGGCGGCGCTCCCGTCTGGGTGCTCGATCCACGCGACGCGCAGTACCTCAACACCACTCTTGAGAGCCTCAAGGAGAGCGTGGAAGCGCTGGCCGGCGACGGCGTCATCCAACTCGACAGCGACCTTGAGTTCGCCTCGGCGAAGGCGCCCCTGATGGGCCACCACGCCGAGTATGAAAAGAACCTGGCCGAAGCGATCGCATTCACCCGGCCGACCTTCAATGAGGAGATGCGGGCCGGACAGACAAACATGTAGTTCGTCTCAGCTTCGTCTGAAGGGCGCTCTTCGGGGCCCCCTACCGTTGGCGTTCAATTGCTTTCCTACCGCAACTTCTTTCTTCCCAGCATTTTGTCAGGGAGTGGCAACATCCCTCCGCAACCACCCATCCGAAAGTGTGTTTCGAGAAGTGTGCCATCGCCCCGGCAGCAACAGGGCGGAAAGGAAAGACCATGAACGTCACACCACGTATCGCCGCAGTTCTTCTTGCTGGAGGCCTTCTTGCCGCGCCTGCAGCCATGATCGGCCAATATGGACCGCCGCCACCGCCGCCTGGAGGTGGATACGCCCAAGGCCCCGGCGGATGGGACGCCCCGCCGAATGAATATCGACAGGGTCTCCAGCAGGACGCCTTTCGCCAGGGGCTTGATGGCGCGCGCAAGGACTTTGAGAATCATCGCAGACCAGACGTCCGCAACCGCGACGAGTTCCGCAACTACCGCGGACCGAACCGTCGCCTTTACCGTGATGCTTTTTCGCGCGGTTACAACGCCTGGTGGAGCCACCAGGGTGGCCGAGGCCGGTACTAGCGGCTAGCCAATCCATTGGACACAACGTGCCTATCAAACTGTCGTTTCGACCGAGCGACCGCTTTATCAGCGTGTCTCCGGTCGAAATGACAGCTTTGTATTTAAGTCAGGGACAGACCACGTGCCGGATAGGCGTGCTCTATACAAAGATCTTGGCCTCGCTCGGCGGCGGTACCGCAGGTCGCTGCAAGACCGAATGCTCGTAGTACATGTCCGAGATGGTATCGAGCAGCTTTTGCGTAACCTCGTCAGAATTTTTGGTGGTCATTCCGGTAGTCGCGATCGGTTCTCCGACAACCAGCAACAACGGCCGTGGAGAGAGGTGATACGTATGCATGGGCAGGAGCTCATAGGTACCCACAAGCGCCATGGGCACCAGCGGCACCTGCGCGCGGATGGCCATGAACGCAGCCCCGGAAAGGAACTGGCGGATGTGCCCATCTGAAGAGCGGCTGCCGTCTGGAAAGAGCAGCAGCGGCATGCCCGCCTTGAGCGTCGCCACACCGCGCGAGAGACCGGCAATCTGCGACCGCATGCTCGATTGGTCGATCGGCACCTGACCCGAGCGGGTAAGATGCCAGCCAACGAATGGGTAGCGGAAGAGGTAGTGGTTCGCCAGAATGCGGAACTGAAAGGGCAGCGTTCCGAAGAGGGCGGGCGTGTCCATGTAGCTGAGATGGTTGCAGGCATAGACGCACGCTCCCGGCTGCCGCAATCTCTCGGGATGCACAACCTTCATCGGGGAGAACGCCGCTCGCAGCATCAGCTTCGCCCACGCCTGTGCAATGGCATGCTGCTGCCGTCCTGACTTGTCCCAAAGCGACACGATCAGGGAAAGCGTGCCACATGTGATGGTAAGTGCCGCCATCACCGGGATCAGGACCAGGTAGGTGACCCACTTCATGAAGAGGGAAGGTTCGCGCCGTGCTCCGTATTCGCTCACGATTGCACCGCGGCAGGGGAAATCTCACCGGCATCTTTCGCCATGGCCTGCTTCCACTCCCCCGCAAGATAGACCGAACCCGCAACCACGACCGAACCGCCATGCTGCAGTCGGAGAGCGTTGTAAGCAGCCGCTACATCCGGCAGCACCTGATACGTCGCCGAAGCACCCTCACGATGTGCATTTGCCAAGGCCTGCAGTCGCTCCGGCGTGGCGGCGCGGGCGCTGCTTACCGGCACAATCAGCACACGTCCACCCGGCTCGTCGAAGAGAGGGAAAAGTACCTGTGCCATCTCTTCCAACGCCTTGTCCGCGAGTGCGGAGAAGACAAGGCTGCGCGGTGAGGGCAGATGGTCCGAAGAGCCCGGTGCAGACTCGAAAGCGCTGGAGAGATACGAACGAAGCGTCCACATACCTGCGGGATTGTGGGCCACATCGATCAGAGACGCCGCGCCACCCGGCAGCGTAGACCGCTCCAGCCTGCCAGGCCAGTGCACCTGCCGCAAACCGTTTGCAACGGACTCTGCCGTGATCTTCGTACAGTCCTGATGCTGTTGCAGGTATTCCGCAGCGGCCAGGGCAAGGGCAAGGTTCCTCCGCTGGTGGTCGCCAGCCAGCTTTGGCTGGACGTGCAATGTCGTGCCGAACGCAGGCACGGCATACTCACCCTGCGCACGTTCGCGGGGAGAATACTGCGGCAGGTACGCTGCGGCGTTGATACCTGTTACGTCAAGCGCAACCGCACGCTCGCCGATGGCGGCGTTTGCCTCAGGGTGCTGCGACAACGTAATCAGCACCCCTCCCTGTCGCAAAATGCCAGCCTTCTCCCGGGCAATCTCGGTAATGGTATTGCCCAGCCATTCGGTATGGTCGAGCGAGATATCCGTAATAACCGAAGCAAGCGGCTCCACGATGTTGGTTGCGTCCAGCCGGCCGCCCAGGCCTACTTCCAATACGGCAATCTCTACCCCGCTCTGCGCAAATGCAAGAAAGGCCATGGCGGTCACCGTCTCAAAAAAGCTGGGTGCCTGCGGCAGCTTGCCCCCATCGACCAGAGTCGTTGCCGCGTGTTTCACCTGTTCAAAAACAGAAGCAAACAGTGTGTCTGAAATTTCACATAGCTCGAGTGGGGAGTCGCCACTCATTTGAATACGTTCATTCACACGCAGCAGATGCGGCGACGTGTACAGGCCTGTCTGATAGCCTGACGCGTTCAGGATGCTGGCCAGTGTTGCGGCGGTTGAGCCCTTGCCATTGGTTCCTGCAATGAGAACGGAAGAAAAGCGCGTCTGCGGATCACCCAGGCCGTGCATCAGGGTACGCATGTGATCCAGTTCAAACTTGCGGCGGGTGCCTGCAAGTTCCGCCCCCAACGCGTTCAGGCCTTCGATCGCTTCCACATACAGCATGCGCAAACAATTCTAGCGGCCTGGCCAGAAGGTAGCCGCCGATCGAACGTCATTACGGGGAGTATCTACCCGGCCACCCAGTAAAAAGTGCGCTTACGGGCCGGCAATTGCAGCGTAAGCCGAACATTACAATCTTCTTCAGTAGCGCTGGCATTGTGGTCGCACACCTGCTGGTGTCCTGGATAGGAGAACCATCATGCATGACGCCGCCGTTGCCCTTGCTTTTCTCGTGATGCTTTTGCTGCCATCCGGCATCGCGATGCACTCGATGTCCCGGAGCAACGGAGTGGGTTCGCGATAACTGGTCTTCTGTATCGTCGTCAGAGAAAGAAGCCGCTTCAAGCCGTGGTTCTTTTGCAACAGGCAAATAACTCGCTGGCTATGAAAAGGGCTATTGCTCCATCCGCTGCGGTGGCTTTGCTCCTGCGTAGGGGCCGCTACTTCAAATCTGAGTCATCCCTCACTCAGGAGACTCTTGCCTGCGGAACGGTGGCGGGTTTTGGTTTGCCAGCGGCACCGTCTTTTCCATTCACCGTCACACCAGAACCGTTGACCTGCAGCGTCACCAGGAGAGTCTTGGCGGGTGTGTTGCCTGCGCAGATGTAACTGTGCGGAATGTTTGCGTCAAAGTACGCGGCATCCCCCGACTCCAGCTGGTAGCTTCCCGTGCCGTGCTGCACCTCGAGCTGCCCGTCTAGCAGGTAGAGAAACTCGTGGCCGGTGTGCTGGTGTGCGCGGCGCGGTTTTACTCCCGGCAGAAACTCGATGTAGTAGGGATCAAGCTGCCGGTCCGGCACCATATAGCCGAGCGATTCGAAGAAGTATGATGGCTCGTCGGTGCCGGTCTGCGGCAGGCGCACACGCTCTGAGCTGCGGTGCACGCGGAAAAGGCGCTTCGGTTCAGGCTCGAAGAAGTAGTTCAGGTCCTTGGAAAAGACGATGGCGATACGTGCCAGGTTCCGCAGCGTAGGCACGACGCGTCCGGTCTCGAGCTGCGAGAGAAAGCTGGCGGAAAGACCGGTGTGGCGCCCCAACTCGACCAGACCCATGGACTTTTTAAGCCGCAATGCCTTGATACGTTCACCAAGACGCTTTTCCGTGATGAAGACCTCAGCCGCATCGCCCGCAACTTTCGCCTGCGGATCGGCGGCGGATGCCGTCACGACATCTTCTCGCATGATCTCAGAGCTGACTGCAGGGTCGGCTATGCGCGTGATCTCTCTTGTTAGTTCCATGTCTGTTGCTCCAGGTTCGGGGCCGATCTTCTATTTGTCAGCCGCCGAACAGACGTTGCTACCCTGTCGAAATAAGTACGCGCTCGTATCTAGAAGTGGATTGCACTTGTGAACGGAAATGTGTCTCGGACAAAGCGTCAGATTGTGCCATTGGATGAGTGCTAGGCTTTTTTCATGTGGAGAGGCCAGGCATCGCCGAGATGAGCGACCGGGAAGCGTGTCTCAAGGTGCTTGCCGCGGCTGCCCCTGCTGCCTTGTTCTTTGGCCAAATATTTACGGGATGCGCCAGTACAGGCGTGCCGAAAGCACCATCACTAATGCTGCCCCAGGTGGTTCGCGCGCCACAGGCCGAGCGCCAGGGTGGCCATGTGGACCTGCGCTGGACCACACCTAACCTCTCGACGGATCGGCAGCCCCTGGCGGCACGCAAGCATGGTGCAGGTACGTTAACGGCAGAGCTTTGCCGTGTTGAAGGCGCAAGCTGCGTTGTGTTTACACGGCAGACCGTCACGGCAGGCGAAGCGGCATCCGCGCGGGATGTGCTTCATCCCGATTTGAGTTCCGGTCCCGCAAGGCTGGTGCACTATCGCATCCGCATTCTGAACGGGGCGGGTCGCAGCGCAGGCTGGTCACGAGATGCCTCGGCCGCAGCCGGTGAGGCCCCGTCTGGAATCACCATGCTGGCTGCGGCGACCACAGGACAGGGCTTGCAACTCACCTGGCAGTCCGCACCAGCGGTACAGGGTGACCGCATTGTGCTGCAGGCGGTTTCAAGCAGGCCGGGCGGCCAAGAGCGCAACTTGTCTGCGCCGGCAGGTGCGGGGGGCGTGATCGACAGCGGTGCCGTGGTGGGTGACACAGTACGCTACACCGTTTTGCGGACCCGCACGGTGCAGATTGACGGCACAGAGTTCACGTTGAACGGCGAATCTGCCACCGTGACCGCGACCGTGGGTAAGGACATCTTCCCACCATCGCCACCGCGTGGGCTGGTCGCTGTTTCCGTGCAGATGGAGAGTTCGGCACCTGAAATCGATCTTTCATGGGAACCAAATACCGAGCCCGACCTGACCGGATATGTCGTGTACCGCGCCGATGCCGGTGCACCCGGAGCAGCGCCTCTCCGGTTAACGGCAGAGCCCACGGTCATGGTCAGTTACCGCGATGCCTCGGTGAAAGCAGGCCACCTTTACCGGTACACGGTGGTTGCCGTGGACCGTAGCGGGAACACCAGCGGACCCAGCCCGGCAGCCGAGGAACAACTTCGCTAGAACCCTCGCAGGCGGACGTTTCGGCACAGCCGCAGCCGCGTGGGGCGTGTCCAGCATCTGAATACATGAGCGCTAAAATAGAAGATGTCGCAGTTTGCGAGGGAGATCGATGGCAACACTTCTGGAACAGCTTAAGCAATACACCATTGTGGTGGCCGACACCGGCGACATGAAATCGATGGAAAAGTTCAAGCCCACCGATGCCACCACGAACCCGTCGCTCATCACCGCCGCAGCAAATATGCCGGAGTACAGCGACATTGTGGACGACGTGCTGAAGGACGCCAAAGAGAAGGCGGGCGCGAACTCAGACGATAAGGCGGTCGCCGCCGCCGCGTTCAAGACGCTCGCAGTCGCTTTCGGCCGCAAAATTCTAGATATCGTTCCTGGCCGCGTTTCGACCGAAGTGGATGCACGCCTCTCCTATGACACGGACAAAACGATCGAGATGGCGCACGACATCATCAAGCAGTACGAAGATGCCGGCATTGATCGCAAGCGTGTTCTTATCAAGATCGCTTCCACTTGGGAAGGTATCCAGGCAGCGGAGCAGCTTGAGAAGGAAGGCATTCACTGTAACCTGACGCTGCTCTTCGGCATTCACCAGGCGATCGCGTGTGCCGAGGCAGGGGTCACACTGATTTCGCCTTTCGTCGGCCGCATTCTTGACTGGTACAAGAAGGACACTGGCAAGGACTACGAAGGCGCAGACGACCCCGGTCTAAAGTCCGTCACGACGCTTTACAACTACTACAAGAAATTCGGCTACAAGACCGTAGTCATGGGTGCCTCGTTCCGCAACATCGGCGAGATCAAGGAACTTGCCGGCAGCGATCTGCTTACGATCTCTCCCAAGTTGCTGGGAGAGTTGGACTCGTCCCAGGGCGACCTGCCACGCAAGCTCGATCCGGAGAAGGCCAAGTCGCTGGATATCCAGAAGATTGCAATGGACAAGGCCACCTTCGAGAAAATGCATGCAGAAGACCGCATGGCCCACGACAAGCTGAAGGAAGGCATCGAGGGCTTCTCGAAAGCTCTGGAAGAGTTGGAAGAACTGCTGGCGAAGCGCGTGAAAGAGATTGCCGAGAAGGAACCTGTCACGGCGTAATCGTTCGCTTTACCTTAAGCGAGGGGCGGCCACAAGGCCGCCCCTTTCTGTTGCAGCAGCAGATGTGAGGAATCACACAGGCGATGCTTGACTGCAGGAGCAGGAGCTTCAACCCACGCTGACTTCAGACGCCATCCCACGATACGCTGAGGGTTGCGCATGAGTGAACCGCAGCTTCCGCAAACCGTTGCGATCACAGGCTCCTCCGGCCTGATGGGTCGCACCCTCGTTCCTGCCCTGCACCGGGCGGGAGCGGAACTTCGCCTGTTGACGCGCCGCGCATCAACGCAACTCCAAACTGGAAGCACCTACGTACCGGGTGATCTCTCAAACAAGGAAAGTCTTGCAGAGTTGCTGCGCGGTGCGGACGCGCTGGTGCATCTTGCCGGTGTCGCACACACCGATCTGCGCTCGCCCGAGGAACAAGCACACGCCTTCGCCGTGAACGTAACCGGCACCCGCAACCTGTTTGCAGCGGCAGAAGCAGCGGGGGTGCGCCGCGTGGTGCTCATGTCCAGCGCGCACGTGTACGCCGGGCGCGAGGGCACGGACCTGCCGGAAACAGCCCCAATCGCGGGCGACGGCGGCTATGCCGACATGAAGATGGCGGCGGAGACCGCCGCGCGCGAACAGCAGGAGCAGGGCTGCGACATGGTTATCCTTCGCCCCTGTCTCACCTACGGCCCGGGCGTCCGCTTCAATCTGCACCAGCTGATGTCGGCGCTAAAACGCGGGCTCTATGTTCACCCAGGCGGTGCGGACGCCGTGCGTAGCTTCGTCTCCGTCGAGACTGTCGCAGCGGCAACGTTGCACATGTTGCACCCGGAACGTCCGGCAGGCACTTACAACCTTGCGGACGAGCGGCCTGAATCGCTGCGGGCGTGGGTGGACCATCTTGCTGTGTTGCTCGATGCCAGACCACCGCACACCATACCGATCTCCGTGCTGCGTTCTATTGCATTTGTGGGCAGCGCATTGGCTCGCATCGGTATGCCCGCGCCACTTACGCGGGCCAAGCTGCACAAACTTACCGTTCCATTTTCCTTGAATGTGGAAGCTCTGCGGGCAACAGGGTTCAAATGGCCGCAGGACGAGGAAGATGTCCTGCGAGCTATGGTTCAGCGTTTTCTCGATACACAAGGGAAGGGTGAGTAGATTCCTGCATCTGTTTTGGTCACTGGCGTCACGGCTATCCGCGCGACAACGGATTCCTCGCTGGGCTGCGACATGGCAAGTGGAACCTTTTACTTTTCCGTCCAACTATCCCGGGGTTCCTACTCTCCAACATAGGAACACAAAATTACCGCAGTAATTCCTAGGAGAACGACCTTGCACCTGATTGCTACAGTAGTTATCGGCCTGATTGTGGGCGCGCTCGCCAAACTCATCATGCCGGGCAAGGACCCGGGCGGCATCATTGTCACTATCCTGATCGGTATCGCCGGATCGTTCATCGGCACCTACCTGGGCCAGGCGCTGCACCTGTATCAACCAGGGCAGACTGCAGGCTTCATCATGTCTATAATCGGCGCATTGATCCTGCTGGGTATTTACAGGTTGATCGTGGGACGCAGCACTTAGCCGCCGGCTCGACCCACAGTCCTAGGGTGTATCTACATATAGCTTTAGATGGAGCCATGCACATGCGAGTGCGGTG
>CALMAP010000271.1 GCA_937859825.1 uncultured Terriglobus sp.
GTAGTGATGGGTCCCATTATGGTGAGCGTTCCACCGCCGACGCACCGCGACCTTTCCGAAATAGCGATTGCGGATACACCAGCTTCCGTCCCCTCACCCGAGCCGACGCGCCGTCCTGCTCGACAATCCCGGAGAAACCCTATCACCCCGCCGGCCTCGACCGCGCCTCAAACCGCTGCTGTGGCTTCAACTGCAAATATTCCGCCGGCTATCGCACTGGGCGAATTGAGCGCAGGGAGTGAGGTATCGAACGGTTTGCGCCAACAGACCGCCGATCTGCTCAAATCACAGCAACAGCGCCTGGATTCCGTGAGTCGCTCCACGTTCACCGCACACCCCACCGAGATCGCACAGGCAAAAGCCTTTCTGCAGCGCGCCAACACTTCCTGGAACGCCTCCGACTATGAGGGTGCGCACACCTTAGCTGTCAAAGCAAAGGTCTTGCTGGACGACCTGAAGCTTTAGAAGAAAGCGAAAACCCGCAGCTATCAGCTGCGGGTTTGTAACTTCGCCGGTCAGGAGCTACTGTCGGCTGGTACGTTTCGGTTTCTGGCTGCGGCGACCTTTCGTCGGAGCAAATTGGCCGTTGGAACGACTCTCCGGCAGAGCTAAAGTGTCGAGAGCATCATCGGCGTTTGCAGTGGCGGGCTCATCCAGCCGCTGCTCGTACGCGTTTTGAAAGGGATTGCGCGGTAACTGCGGCGGTTCCGGCGGGATAACAATCCCGTCTGCGGAGCTCGGGTCGGCACCTCCCTGCTGCAGCGCCTGCAACTGCTCCACCGACTCGATGGCCGTTCCATCGGGAGTAAGAATCTGCATACGGAAGATGTTGCGAAGCGTGTCCTGCTGGAAGCGGTTCATCATCACTTCGAACATCTCGAAGCTCTCGCGCTTGTACGCAACGAGCGGATCCTGCTGAGCATACCCGCGCAGGCCAATGCCTTCCTTCAGGTGGTCCATTTGCAGAAGGTGGTCCTTCCATAGGCCATCCAGAATGCTGAGCATCACCACTCGCTCGTGATAGCGCAGCGTATCCGGGCCTAGGATCATCTCCTTCACTTCAAACTTTTCCTTCAGCTTCTGGTAAAGCGTCTCACCAAGTTCGTGCCGGTTCAGCGTCGTGGCGTCGACGTCCTCAAAAGGCGATCCGAACACATCGATCAGCTTCGTGCGCATCTCATCGAGCTTCCACTGGTCGGGATGCACGTTGGCCGGGGCTTCCGCGTCGAGCACGTTGCTGAGTTCGTTGGTGACGTAGTCCTCCAGAAGCAGTTCTTTCTGATCGATGCCCACCAACAGCGAGTGGCGCAGCCCGTATACCGCCTCACGCTGCTTGTTCATCACATCGTCGTACTCCAGCACGTGCTTGCGGCTCTCAAAATTCTGCGTTTCGACGGCCTTCTGCGCGGCGGCGATCCGGTTGGTGATCATGCCGCTCTCGATGGGCACACCTTCTTCCATGCCAAGGCGCTGCAGCAGCGTGCTGACCCACTCCCGCGCAAAGATGCGCATCAGGTCGTCTTCGAGTGAGAGAAAAAAGCGCGATGAGCCGGGATCGCCCTGGCGGCCAGCGCGGCCGCGAAGCTGGTTGTCTACGCGGCGACTCTCGTGGCGCTCCGTACCGATAATCTGCAGGCCACCTGCCTCGATCACCTGGTCGTGGTCACGCTGCGTCTCCGCGGCGAAGCGGGCATTGGTCTCGTCCCACTGCCCCTGCTCAACCTCGAACTCCTGGTTCTGGTAGTAAAAGCGGTACTGCCCAGGCCCGGCGACAGGAGCGATCTCGCCTTCGACGGCACTCAGCGCACGCGCTGTACCGTTCTTGACCAGTTCCTGACGGGTCATGAAGTCGGCGTTGCCGCCGAGCAGAATGTCTGTACCGCGACCTGCCATGTTGGTCGCAATGGTGACCATGCCGAGGCGACCGGCCTGCGCAACGATTTCCGCCTCGCGCTCGTGGAATTTCGCATTCAGCACCACGTGCCGCACGCCCTTGCGCTTCAGAATGTCGCTCAGCAGTTCGGATTTTTCGATCGACGTGGTTCCCACAAGCACCGGCTTCTTTTCCTCATGCAGGCGGGCGATTTCGTCAGCTACGGCAAAGTATTTCTCCTTTGCCGTGCGGTACACCACATCCGGATACTCGATGCGCTGCATCTTCCGGTTCGTTGGAATCACCGTGATCTCAAGCTTGTAGATTTTGTCGAACTCGGCGGCCTCGGTTTCTGCCGTACCGGTCATGCCACTCAGCTTGGAGTACATGCGGAAGTAGTTCTGG
>CALMAP010000272.1:0-886 GCA_937859825.1 uncultured Terriglobus sp.
GACCGCATGCATGCACAAGGTTGTTGTGGAGTCGAAGCAGGGCGGCCCTATCGGCGGCAAGCTGCGTGTCGCCATTGTGCCGGAAGCGATGGCCGTGAACGCCCGCGCGAAGGAACTCGCCGCGAAGGCGGATGTGGTGATCGTCTCCGCCGGCTACCAGAGCACGAAGGACAACGAAAGCGAAGGCGAGGGCGGCGACCGCACCTTCGATCTGCCGTTCGGGCAGGATGCGCTCATCCGCGCGATGACTGCGGCAAATCCGAAAACGGTAGTCACCGTGACCTCCGGCGGCAACGTGGATTCCACCACATGGATCGACCAGGTACCCGCATTGGTGGAGAACTGGTACGGCGGCCAGGCCGGAGGCCGTGCCGTTGCGGAAGTCCTGTTCGGCGATGTGAACCCCAGCGGACATCTGCCCGCCACCTTCGAGCGCAACGAGCAGGACAATCCCACATTCAGGAACTACTACCCGGTCGAAGGCAGCAAGAAGGTCGTCTACAAGGAAGGCATCTTTGTCGGCTACCGCGGCTACCAGCACGACAAGATCAGGCCGCTCTTCCCCTTCGGCTTCGGTCTCAGCTACACCACGTTTGCCTTCAAAAATCTCACCGTGGCGCCTGCCGCCGGTGCAGGCATGCAGGTGAGCTTTGACGTGACCAATACGGGCAGCCGTAAAGGTGCGGACGTCGCGCAAGTCTACGTGGGCGATCCGCACACCAGTGTCCCGCGGCCCATTCGCGAGTTGAAAGGCTTTGAGCGAGTGGAACTGAACGCCGGCGAAACGAAGCACGTGACCGTTCCGCTGGACGCGCGCTCCTGCGCCTACTACGACGTGAAGCGCAAGCATTGGACGATCGATTCCGGCAGGTTCACGGTGGAGGTC
>CALMAP010000272.1:896-8962 GCA_937859825.1 uncultured Terriglobus sp.
CAGTCCCCTTCAAGCGTACGCTGGCCGCGCACAATAAGCCTTACTGTCCTTTGTAGTCGACAAACAGATCGGGATAGGTCGCCTTCAATGCAGAAATCTTGGGCCGGTCGCAAACCTGGATGTAGGGGTTGTTGGGATGATGCAGAGCGTAATCCTGGTGATATGCCTCGGCCTTGTAGAAGCCCTTCAACGGCGTAATCTCCGTCACGATAGGCTTCGCAAACAGGTGCGCGGTGTTCAACTGTGCGATGTAGGCCGTGGCGATGGCCTTCTGCTGGGGCGTCTTGAAGAAGATCGCCGAACGATAGCTTGTACCCTCGTCCGGGCCCTGCCGGTTTAACTGGGTGGGATCGTGCGCGACCGAAAAAAAGATGCGCAGCAGGCCGCCGTAGGTGATCACAGATGGGTCATAGGTGACCTCGACGGACTCGGCATGGCCGGTCGTCTCCGTGGTGACCTGGTCGTAAGTGGCGGTCTCCGCAGAGCCGCCCGCATAACCGGCCGCCGTGCTCTTCACCCCTTTTACGCGCTCGAATACCGACTGCGTTCCCCAGAAACATCCGCCGGCAAAGACCGCCGTCTGCAACGGTCCCGCAGCCAGTTTTGTGTCCTGTCTGGCAACCGGAAACGGCTTCACGGCAGCGTGGCAACCAGCGGCAGGACCCAGCAATAGCAGGGAGAAAAGGGCGTGCGAGAAGAACCGGCGCATGAAGAACACTCCTGACTCTTTGGACTCAGGAAACCCTGCTTTTGTCGTATCGTCCTCACCGGGGTGATCTCCGCGAGAAGCAGATCCCTTCGCGACGCTACCGGATGACAAACTGGCGATGCCTCTACTCGGCCGGCCCAACCAGGAGCTGCTCCAGCTTGCCATCGTTCAGTGTGTACGTGGTGAGCGAGGCGTTGCCCTTCTCAAACCGAAGCGTGTAGGACCGGAAGGTCATGCCGCCGCGCAGGGATTCGCTGTTCTTCACGATCGCCTGCACCGGCCCAAGCGGCGCAAGGCTGGCGTAGAAGTCCTCAATGGTGCCCGGCGTGAAGTAGAACTGCGCATCTTCTGTAAAGAGAGACTTGTCGAACTTGCCTGTCTGAAAATCGGCGACGATCGCCTTCACCTGCTGCGTGGCAGCATCGCCCGATGCGGTACTGGCGGGAACATTGGTCTGCTCCGGCGGCGCGCCGGACGCCTGTGAAGACGTTTTGGGCACGACCGAGGCTGGCAGCACGATGGACCGCAGTGCCGTCGTGATCGCTCCCGCGGCAGAGCTTGCCTCCTGGTTGGTCAGCGCCGCCCAGGCGACATCATCGTCGAGCGAGATGACATTGTTCGCCACGTACCCGCCAACCTCGCCCGAGTGGTAGATAAACTTCTTGCCGCTGGGCAGTACGCGGACAAACACGCCCAGACCATAATGCGATCCGGAACCGTCCTTCAGCTTGTACTCCGTTTCCATGACGGCATAGCTCTCCGGCTTGAGCAGGGTGCGGTGCACGATACTCTCGTCCCACTGCAGCAGCGTGCTTACCGGCATGGCAAGCTCACCATCGCCGTAGTACCAGCCGGGCGCCTCAAGCGCCGCCGGGCGCAGCGGCCCAAGCGCGTGCTGCTCGTAGCCGCTCACATCAAGCTGGGCACGATCGACGTCCAGGTCGAGCACGCCTTCCAGCTTCAGCGGCGTGATGATGTTCTGCCAGAGAAAGTCGTGAAAGGGTGTGCCGCTCGCCTTTTCCACGATCAGCGCGGCCAGCACGAAATTGGTGTTGCTGTACTGCCACTTGGTCCCGGGGTCGAAGTCGAGCGGCTTACCTGCCCACTCCGTCACGATATCGATCGGCTTCGCCTGCTTGGTCCATGCGGGAATGGTGTAATCCTGCGGCGCATAGTCGGAGTAGCCGGAGGTATGCGTGAGCAGGTTGCGCACCGTGACCTCACTAGCGCGGGTGAAGTTTGGAAACCACTTCGCGACCGGGTCATCCAGCTTGAGTTTTCCCTGCTCCTGCAGCAGCAGAACGCACGCGGCGGTGAACTGCTTGGAGATGGAGCCGACCGGGTAGGCCATGGAGGCTTTCGCCTTGACTGGCTTTGACGTGGAGACCGCCATCGTCATGTCCGCGCCGCTGCCACTCGGCACGCCCACGTTGCGCGCAAGCTTCGCATTGCCGAATGCTTCGGTATAGACGACCCTGCCGCCGCGCGCGATACCCACCGACGCGCTGGGTACCTTGGTCGTTTCGATCACGTGCTGCACCGCGGCCTCTACCTTCACGCGGTCGTCCTGCGAGAGGCGTTGCGCGGGAGCGATGGCTGTAAAGGTCAGGGTTGCGGCAAGGGCAAGTGCGTTTGCGGCAAGGCGAATGCGCATGGATGGATGTCCTCGTGTCTGTACAGCTTAAAGCCGCCGTGCACATTTCAGCGCGCCTCCGAAACATGGAACAATCAAAGCGATGGAACAGACCTTCGACATCATCGTGGTAGGCGGCGGCCCCGCCGGTGCCACCGCGGCCTACAAGCTGGGGCAGAACGGCGTCCGCGTACTCCTGCTGGACAAGGCCACTTCTTTTCCGCGCGAAAAGCCCTGCGGCGGCGGCCTGAGCGCGCGGCTGCTCGACCGCTTTCCATATGTCCGTGAGTTCCTGGCGAACGGTGAGGTGCCGGTCAATCCGGTCTCGCGCGTTCATCTCGAATCGCCGGACGGCACACGCGTGACCTACCAGCAGGGCGAGCCGATCCTGTACCTCATCCGCCGCTGGGAGTTCGACGCCGCGCTCTTCCGCCGCGCGGAGTCGGTCTGCACCGTTCGCACCGGCGTGACCGTGCGCAAATGCACTGTGCTACCGGGCCACGTGGAGCTGGAGAGTACCGATGGCGAGATCTTCACCGCGCCCATGATCATCGGCGCGGACTCGGCGAACTCTGTCATTGCGCGGCACACCGGACTGCGCAGCGAGGCGGCACACAAGGAATACGCCGTCGACATGATGGAGGAGACCTCATACGACCGGCTGCAGGTCGCCGACCGAGAAGCCATCTACCTCTTCTTGACGCTTACGCAGACCTTCGGCTACGGCTACATCTTCCCCAAGACCGACCGCCTCAATCTCGGCTTCGGCTGCAAGCTGGACTGGTACCTGACCGCGCTGCGCGGCAAGGGCAAGGAGCACCACGCCGAGTGGGTGGAGACGCTGAAGCAAAAGGGCGACGTGACCGGCAAAACCGACCGCTCCTGCTACAAGGCCTTCCCCATCCCGGTAAGCGGGCCGCTCGAACGCACCTACACCGACCGCGTCCTGCTTGCCGGGGATGCCGGCGGCTTTGTGAATGCCTTCACCGCGGAGGGTATCTACTACGCCATGACTTCCGGCTCCATCGCCGCCGACATCGCCCTTCGCTCTATCCGCAGCGGACGCTACGACAAGCGCCAGCTTGCCGCGTACCAGAGCGCATGGCAGCGCGAGACCGGCGCCGACCTGGCGCACTCCGTCGAGATTCAGCATCGGCTTTTCAACGGCTCAGGCCGCATGGATTCGCTGGTGCGCAACGCCGCGAATGACCCCGAACTGCTGCGGCTCATCATCGGCTACAGCATGGGAGCGGCGCGGTACGAAGAGCTGCGCGCCCACATGGTGCGCTCTACCGTGCCGGCGTGGGTGTGGGGCAAAGTGAAGTCCGCCGTCGGCTTGGGACGCTGATTTCGCAGGCGGAATTTTCAAGAAACCGGCCTGAACTTTCTCAACTTCTGCAGCAAACCAACATGGAAGATTTGTCTTGACGCGGCGTTCTGTCGTGCTAGCATGCGTTGCATTCAGGAACAACGTCCGTGACGCTCGCGAAGGTCCTCGCCTGGGAAGGCAACGCGTTTCTTATTCTGCTGGGCTCCATGCTGGTCTATCGCCTGCTGACCCGGCAGATACGGCTTGATGGCCTTTTGGCCCGCACCGGCGGACAGGACGGCGAGGTGAGTCCTGAACGCGTCCAGTTACTTCTGGCGACGATTGCCATGTGCATGCGTTATGTCATGCAGGTGGCCCATGGCAGCACCGGCGCCATGCCGGATGTGGACCATAACTGGCTTTACCTTTATGGCGGCAGCAGTGGCCTGTATGCGGCGGTGAAAACGGCACTAAGTTTGAGAGGTCCCGAAAGGAACAGCGGAGCATGAGTGAACATATCTTCAACTGGACGATGGCGCTGCTGGGCGTAATGGTGTGCGTGTTTCTCGGCGCTCTCGCGCTGATCGTGCTCTGGCTTATCTGGACAGACAGAATCAGGCTCGACTCCATGCTGCAGGAGCCGAATGGAAACGCGAGCATGTCGCGCTTTCAACTGTTCGTGTTCACCATGGTGATCGCGTTCAGCTTTTTCTATCTGGTTGCGGAATCGTCGAACCGGCAGGACGGCAAATTTCCTCAGGTGCCGGACGGGGTACTCGTACTGCTCGGCATCAGCGCAAGCACCTATGCGGTGGGCAAAGGCATTTCGTTCAGCCGCGACGAAGGCGTGAAGACGCCGGAGCAACTTGATAAAGACCGGAACGTTCGCCGTGAAAAAGTGCAGGCGGACAAAGAGGCCACCATCAACAAGGCACCACCAGAGGTAGAAGTGGCTAGCAGCGACGTGAGCATACACACCTAGCGCTCTGCTGCTTCGTCCCACGACACGCGGTGAGCCAACTTACCGCATGTACTTATTCGATTTCACCGACGCGCAGGGAGCGAGCTGATGCCAGCCAGGCTTTCCGCAACACCGACGCCACCGTCAGGAAAAAAGAACACCGGAACGCTCGGCAAGCTCGCGCCGGCCATTCCGCTTGGCATCGCTCTGCTGTACAAAGGCCTGTCGTCCACGCCGCCCAACGTTCCTCCATATGAGCCGCCTGCTGCAAGACGACCAGCACCTTCACCGCAGGCTGGCAGCGCCGCGGCGGCTTTCGCCACCGGTGTGCCTTACCCATTGCTCTCAAAGGGGCATCCGGTGGACTGGTGGTTCAGTTACAAAATGAACAGTGTTGCGTTCCCCAAATGCACCACCGGGGACAACCGTAAATGCTACTTTGGTGGCGAGGTCGCGCCGTACAAGCTCTTGGGTCTGCAATACGTCGTCGCCAGCAGTGAGGCTCCGGCCTTGCAGACCGGCTCGGCAGACTGCATCGGCAACGGCACCGACGATCCGGTGGGCGCCACCTTCGACGAGATCTTCAACGGCAATCTGGCCTTCGTTCTGTGGAACGACCAACCCTACGAGAAGCTGGATCTGCCCGGCTGCGACACCACCGACTGCGGCACGTGGGGGCACTCCAAGGGCATTGTGGCGTGGAACGACAATGGCGATGGGCTGGTCATGCAGGTGTCTACCCCAGGCTGGCCCGGCACGGGAACACCCGCCGCACCGAAGGACGCCGGCAACACGCTCGGCTGCATCATCAAGCCGGACAATATCATCGCCGGGCAGCACTTCTTCGCACTCCACCTGAACCATGACGATCTTCTGCAGGTGCTTGCGGGCATGAAGCGCGCCAGCGTCGCCACTATTGTGGACGCGACGCATCCGAAGCTCTCCCGCATGAGCGGCCCAGAAGACCTGCAGGCGGCCGCGCGTCTGCTCGGCACCAAGGACAGAGACAGCAACACCGCCACAAGCACGCTGCTGTCTTCAAAGGTGAGGCTGATCGCCAAGCCGAACGCATTGCAGGTTCCACCGTGGCAAATGGTCTCGTCGCTACTGGGCGGGGTCGACCTGATGGCAGCCACCTGGTGGACTCGGCCAACCATCGCCTCAACCACCCGTGGCGCAACGCCCGAGTGCTGGAGTACCTCGCTCACCACCGGGTGAGATAGATATTGTCAAATCGGGCACGTGGCAGAACGTGAAGTTTTCCCTTGAAGCCCTGCCCGCACCCAACAGCGGCGACGGCAATCATGGCAAATTCGGCGTCACCACTTCGGGCACGCACCCTTACGCGATCTTCGGCGACATGAACCAGCAGGGTTACCTGACCAACGCGGGCGTAGGCTGCTCCGGCAGCCAGAACGGACGAGGCGGCATGTTCTTCGTACTCGAAAGCCCGGAGCTGGCAACGAGCCTGACCGAATTCATGAAAGAAACGGAACCGCTGCCGGGCACTGGTCCTTAGTGCTCGGCAGCAGATGTTTTCTGCTTCACATTGCCATCCCGTAACGTAGTGAAGGATCTGCTTTCCTTGAATCGCTGAGTGCGTGCGAGCAGAAGCAGACCCCTCCGCTACGCTGCGGGATGACAAACAAAATCTACCTTCCCGTGAGTTTGCTGCCGTTCCATGGCCGCGCACCCGGCCCTTCGTCAGTCATCTTCACGGGCTCGATATCCCCTTTGGCATCGAAGACCATATGGTCTATCGCCATCACCCGCTGGTTCGGCCCGGTCGTTCCGAGCGGGTGGCGATGGTAGACGATGTACCAATCGTCTGTACCGGGAACGTTCACCACGGAGTGGTGGCCTGGGCCGTTGGCGATCGCCTTGTCCGTCTGCAGAATCTTGCCCGCGCGCACGAACGGCCCGGTTGGATGATTGCTCTTCCCATAGGCGACCCCATAGCTCGAATCACCCCAGTCCCCCTCGGACCACATGAAGTAGTACACGCCCTTGCGCTTGATGACGAACGGCCCTTCGACATAGTGCTCGGGGGTGATCTCCTTGTAGAGCGACCCCTCCGCCATTGGCACCACACTCTTCATGTCCGGCGCGAGCTTTGCCACGTTGCAATGGCCCTGGCCGCCGTAATACAGGTAGACCGAGCCATCGTCGTCCTGGTAGACCATGGGATCGATGGGCTGTGCTCCGTTTTGAAATGCACCGACCAGCGGTGTGCCAAGCAGATCGACGAATGGGCCAGCGGGCGAGTCGCTTACCGCGACGCCGATGCCGCCGGGAAACGTGTCCTGCTTCTGAATGTCGTTTGCGGCGAAGAACAGGTAGTACTTGCCGTTGCGGTAAATCGCCGACGGCGCCCAGATCGCATACGCCGCCCACGGCACGTTCTTCACATCGAGCACATCGAGGTGTTTCGTCCAGTGGACGAGGTCGGGCGAGGAGAAGGCATCCAGCGAGGTGTGCAGCAGGTAAACCGGATGAATCACATGCCCGGTGCGCAGCTTCTGCTGCAGCGGGTTGAAGTCTCTCGATGCATGCCGGTCGGCCTCCGGGCTGGAGGATGTTGGATAGATCCAGTACTGCCCTGCGAAAATGCGGATTTCCGGATCGGCATAGTATCCCTGGCTTGCGAGCGCCGTGGTGCTTTGTGTGCAAGCAGGCGGTGCTCCGAGTAAGGATGCAGTTGCGGCAAAGGCAAGCACGGCGGAACGGAAGCGGGGCATGGCTTCTCCTTCTTTGTTTGTCATCCCTTGTTTGTTGTTCTCTCGTAACTTTGTTTGTCATCCCGTAGCGCAGCGCAGGGATCTGCTTTCTTTCTACAGCCACGGCGCTTGGAGACGAAAGCAGGTCCCTCCACTTCGTTGCGGGATGACAAGCAAAACAGGGACGGCCCCAAAGAGCGCGGCTGGGGTGGGCACCATCTTCGAGTCGACACAGGGCCTAAGCGGGCAGGTACTGCTGAGCCAACGCCGTAAACTCGGCCACCTGCACCGCTTCCCATGTTGCATCCAGCCCAAGCTCCCTGGACATGAGCGAAGCCACACGCGGCGCAATCGCAATGGCCGCGCGAGCATTCAGCAGCAGAGCGCGGGTGCGACGGGAGAGCGCGTCATCCAGCGTGCGCGACATCTCTTCACGTGCTGCCCACACGATCTCTGCCGCAATGTACGGCAGCGCGGGATGCAGCCGCTCGGCAAGCTCGGGAGAGGCTGCCGCAAGCGCCTGGATCTTCTCCGCGTCGGTTCCGTACACGGCCATGTCATCGGCCACGTCGACACCTTCCAACCAGCCATGCACCTTCAGATCCGCGGTATGGCAGGTCACATCGGGTAGCTTACCCAGCGTGGCGGCATGGTTCACGGTGTCTTCGGCCATGTGGCGATACGTCGTCCACTTGCCGCCGACGATGGTCAGCAGGCCGCTGCCGTCGATGTGGATG
>CALMAP010000272.1:8972-10989 GCA_937859825.1 uncultured Terriglobus sp.
TGGATGGTGTGGTCACGCGAAAGCGCGCTGGTCTTGGACGAATCACTGCCCGCCGCCTTCACCAGAGGCCGGATGCCGACGTAGATGGAAAGAATGTCGGCGCGCGTGGGCTTGCGGCTCAGGTACTCGCCCGCCGTGCTCAGCACGAATTCGATCTCTTCTTCGAGCGGCTTCGGCTCGTAGCTTGGCGCTTCGATGGGGGTGTCGGTCGTACCCACGACAGTATGCCCGTGCCAAGGGATCGCGAACATCACGCGGCCGTCGCTGGTGCGCGGCACCATGATGGCGGCCTGCGCGCGCAGAAAGCTCTGCTCCAGCACGAGGTGGATGCCCTGCGAGGGAGAAACCATCGTCTGCACGTCGGGCTCGGCCATGCGGCGCACCTCGTCCGTGAAGATGCCGGTGGCATTCACCACGCACTTTGCGTTCACGGTGATGCGCTCGCCGTTGCCGTTCCCCGCGGGGTCATTGTTTGCGATTCCAACGCCGTTCACGAAGCCGTCCGCATCGCGAAGCAGTTCCACCGCCGGCGCGTAGTTCAGCACGGTCGCGCCGTGGTCCGCCGCCGTCATTACCAGGTGGGTCAGCAGCCGGGTGTCGTCGAACTGGCCGTCGTGGTAGACCACGCCGCCGCGCAGACCTTCCTGCGCGATGGTGGGCAGCCGCTCCAGCGTCTCTTCCCGGCTCAGGATCTTCGACTTGCCGAAGCTGTATTTGATCGCCAGCAGGTCGTAGATCTTCATGCCGATGCCGTAAAACGGCGCTTCCCACCAGGAGTAGTTCGGCACCACAAACGGCAGGTCATGCACCAGGTGCGGCGCGTTCTGCCGCAGCAGGCCTCGCTCCTTCAGTGCTTCCATCACCAGCGAGACATTGCCCTGCTCCAGATACCGCACGCCGCCGTGCACCAGCTTGGTAGAGCGTGAGGATGTGCCCTTGCCAAAGTCCTCGCGCTCGAGCAGCAGCGTCTTGTAGCCGCGGGTGGCGGCGTCCACTGCGACGCCCGCACCAGTGGCACCGCCGCCGATGATGACGATGTCCCATGGCTCTGTGCCGTGGGTGCGTACTGCCTGCAACATCGTGTCACGATTCATTTCGCCTCACCTTGCGTTCAGATATCGTTGGCCCAATCCTGCACGGGCAGAGAGGGGCTGAGTCGTTGGAAGGCCTGGTCGTGGGTCACCAAAACCGCGCCAACTGATACAGCGTGAGCTGCGATCAGCAGGTCGAGAGGGCTGAGAGTCTGACCCAGACTGCTAAGTTGTGCGCGAAGGTTGCCGTAGGCGTGAGCGGCAGGTGAATCCCATGGCACACTCTCAATCTCATCCAGAAACCGTTGCATGAAGTTCAGAAGTCGGGCACCCGCAGGCTTTCGCGCCATGCCATATCTGATTTCGCCTTCCGTCACAGCGGAAATAATGATCCGGCTATCGTCCGCCATCCGTCGATACTGCTGACGTGCTGCTGCAGAACGGGACGTAACGATGTAGCTCACCATGTTCGTATCCAGCAGGTAAACGGTGCGCTGGCTCACCACTCCTCACGTTCAGCGGCGGGTCGCAGGTCACGATCCAGTTCAAACTCCAGGCCGCCTGCCGCATCGATCTCGGCGAAGAGTTTAGCGAGCCTCTCGGATCTGCCCTGCGCAGGCATCGGCTGGTTTAAGAGATAGCCTTGGAAGTCCGTCTTATCTTTTCCAAGGTCATACGCTTTTCCAATGGCATGCAGCGCTTCTTCGATCACTGCGCCAGCGGAGGAGTAGCGCCCGGAACTCAGCCGGTCAACGACGATGGCTTCCATCTCAGGTGTTAGTTCGATGGTCATAGTCTCCTCCCGTCTTCTATGCTGGTTCTCTGGTTGCGGTATGTCAACTTCAGTTTGAAGGCGCGTTCCAGCCCTTTGCACGTCCCACCGCCTCTTGCCAGCGCGAGTACAACCTGTCGATCACTGCGCGGTCTGCGGCAGGTTCGAAGCGCGTGCCGCCCTCCTGCTCACGCCGTATCTCGTCGATCGACGC
>CALMAP010000272.1:10999-11615 GCA_937859825.1 uncultured Terriglobus sp.
ACCAGAAGCCGACCGCAAGTCCCGCAAGATACGCCGCGCCCATCGCGGTCGTCTCCAGGCAGGCGGGGCGGTAGACGGGCACCCCCAGCAGGTCGGCCTGGAACTGCATCAGCATGTCGTTGGCGGTGGCACCGCCGTCCACGCGCAGTTCCGCCAGTGGGGCGGGCGTGTCGTTGTTCATGGCGCGCAGCACGTCCGTGACCTGCAGTGCGATGCTCTCCAGAGCGGCGCGTGCGATGTGCCCTGACGTGGTGCCGCGGCCGATGCCGAGAATTGTGCCCGACGCATACGGGTCCCAATGCGGCGCGCCGAGGCCGGTGAAGGCTGGAACGAACGTGACGCCGCCGTTGTCCGGAACGGAGCGCGCCAGCGTTTCCACATCGCCGCTTCTGGCAATAATGCCAAGGCCGTCGCGCAGCCACTGTACCACCGCGCCACCGATGAAGACGCCGCCTTCCAGCGCGTACTCCGGCCTGCGCTCCACAGAACAGGCAAGCGTCGTGAGCAGCCGCTGCTCGCTCAGACGAAACTCGCTGCCGATGTGCTGCAGCAGAAAACACCCGGTGCCGTAGGTGTTCTTCGCGTCGCCCGGATGTGTGCACATCTGGCCAAAGAG
>CALMAP010000273.1 GCA_937859825.1 uncultured Terriglobus sp.
GAAATCATTGCTGGGGACGGAAGTGAGCGCCGCCTTGCCGCAATGCGCAAGCGGCTGGACGCAGACCCTCTCGCCTCTCATGTGCAGACGCTGCTTGCGGACATGACGGAGTGGCACGTCCCCAAAGCAGCCGAGGCAGACAGCACCACACTCTATGGCAAGTTCGACCTGATTCTTGTGGATGCGCCCTGCAGCGGCACAGGCACGCTCGCCCGTAATCCGGAGATACGGCACCGGCTTGAGCAGGGCGATTTGCCGAGGCAGGCTGAACGCCAGATCGCAATTCTTAACAACGCTTTGCGGCGGCTCGCACCGGGAGGCCGGCTCGTTTACTCCACCTGCTCCCTCGAACCCGAGGAAAACGAGCAAGTCATTGCGCAGCTTGTGTCTGGTGGCGCAGCACGCGTCGTGCCTGCAGCCCCGCTGCTGCAGGACGTTCCGGGGCTCGATCCTGAAACCTTGGCCATCACGCTTGCGGGTGCGGTCACGCCGGAAGGCGAGCTTCGAACGCTGCCGGGGGTACATCCTTGCGATGGCTTCTACGCTGCCGTTCTTGAGCGCGTCTAACTCAGTCTGTCCAAAAGCCAAACCTTAGTCTGTCAGGTCGAAGTCATAGCTACTGAGGCTTTACTGACGCGGGCTGCCGCACCACAGGTGCAGCCGATGGCGTCTGCCGGAGGACTGGAGCGGCAGGGGTAGTCGTTGGGGCGATTGCTCCTGCCGGTACAGCAACCGGTGCGGCAGGTGTGGCGGCATAGCCGCGCGTCATGGTCACGTGCGGATTCAAGCCCGCGGTGACACGCCCTCCCGCTACTGGCACCTGCGATGCGATTGGTCCTGCCGGCACCAGGGGCGCTTGTGGCACGGGATTTCCGGCGTCATCTGTTGCCGTAGGTGCGGCTGCTTGCGGGACAATTGCATAGAGCGGCAAGTTCATTTCCTTCATCTTTGCCCGTGCGGAGGAAAAGGTCATGCCGACGAGATTCGGCATCACGTAGGCGCGCGGGGCAGACTCGACGGACTGACTGAGCAACAGACTCACCTCCGGCTTGTCGACACCTTCGGCGTTAGGCGCGGGGGTCTGCGCCAGCACCATGTCCGAGGCCCCTGGGGCGGCGATATGGGCGATGGTCCCAAGGTCCAGCGACAAACGCCGAATGGCCGCAGCGGCGTCGCGCTCGTTCATGCCGATCGTGTCCGGAATGGGAACGCGCTGCGGGCCCATGCTCTCGGTGATGCGCATGTGCCAGCCCTTGCGCACGCTGCTGCCGGCTGAGGGAGATTGCGACAGCACTCGCCCCGCTGGCACTGTTGTGGAGTAGAACCTGTTTTCCACGGTAAGGTTCAGCTTCGCATCCCTTGTCTGGTCGCTCGCCTCGTCCAGCGTAAGACCGCTCAGGTTGGGTACCTCGACCTCACTGGCGTGGATCGCCAGGCGCAGCGTGATCAGCGCAGACAGCAGAGCAACAGCGGACATGGCCAGCAAGGTGATGCCGATGCCAAAGGCGCGCACGGTGCCGCGCTTCAGCTCGCCCGTATTGTTGCGGTAGCGTATCCGGATTTTCATGGACGCTGTCCAGTTTACGTGCAGACGGCCCTAGCGGCGATTGTCCGTGACCGGCTCGGGATGGATCAGCAGGCGGGCAATCTCTGTCCGCTTGCGTAGAAAGGCTGCCTCAAGCGCGGTGATAATCCGGTGGACAGCATCCATTCTCAAATCGTCCGGCATGGTGCAGTGGCAGCTCATCTCCAGTTCCTCGCCGTGACTCATGATGGTCGTGTCATGAACGTCCTGAATTTCAGGAAACTGTGCCGCCAAGTTGCGCAGATCCTGCACCAACGAGGGATCACGCTCCAGCAGCACCGGGGTGTCTATGGTCTGCTCCTCGCTCTCGATGTGGGTGATGATCGAGGCAATGTCGGGCACCTCACGCCGCATCTCCGCCTCGATGCGGGTGACCGTATCATGTGCTTCGCGCAGCGGCGTGTTGGCTGGAAGCTCCAGGTGCTGCTCTACAAGCAATCCCTCGCGTATCTGGCGAATTGAGACATCGTGAATCGCAAGATCGGAGCGGGATGCCACTGCGCGGACGCGGTCGAAGACGCTCTCGCGCGTCTCGGCGATGGGAATGGTGTGTACCACGACGTCCGTCTCCGGCAGCACGGATTGCACCGCGACAGTCGCAGCGGTGACGAGTTGTTCCGAGCGTTGAAACGAGATGTTGCGAGACATGCCGATGGTCACGTCCGCGAAGTACTTCGGTCCGGCCCGGCGCATGCGCAGACGATCCACATTCAGCACACCGGGTACGCGGCGGATCGCCTCTACCATTTCGCGGCGTGTCGCGGGCGGGGTGGCGTCGGTGAGCGCGTCAATGGTTTCGCGGGAAAGCCGATACGTAACCTTCAGGATGATGAGCGAGACGAGCAGCGCGGCAAGCGGGTCGGCAAGCTCGAGCCAGCGGATACCCAGACGCTGGCCGAGAAATGCCGCGCTGATGCCCAGCAGCACCGCGATGGACGACCAGATGTCCGTGCCGAAGTGCAGCGCCTCCGCTTGAAGCGCCTGCGAGTGAACCTGTTCTGCCACGCGCCTCAGCGCGCGGGAACGCGTCCAGTCCACCGCCATGGAAAGCACCAGCACCAGCACAGGCCACGGGGAGAACTCCAGCGCAAGCGATTCACCATGCTGGTAACGCACAATTCGTCGGACCGCCTCGTAGATGATCCACACTGACGAGGCCAGCATGAAGATCGTCTCCACAAAGGCGGAGAGACTTTCCACGCGGCCGTGGCCGTAGGTGTGATCATCGTCAGCGGGTTTGTCCGAGACGCGCAGCGAAACCAGCGTGAGCGTACTGGCAATTAAGTCGATAGCCGAGTGGGCCGCCTCACTCAACATGCCGAGCGATCCTGTGGCGACGCCGGTAATGATCTTGAGCAGCGTAATGGCGGACGCGGCCAGAACGCTGCGCGTTGCGGTCTCCCGCTTCAATGCGATAACAAGAACTGCGTCGCCGCGGGACGGAGCGGCGTTGCCTTCAGCACTCGTTCGCCGTGTTTCCGTGCCGCTCATGGAGTTCAGCCTACACGTGTAAGAACGTCTGTTCGCAGGAAGGAAAGAGCGTCCGCAAAGTAAGCAGCGTACTTCGCGGAAAACTTAGCGAACTTTGCGGACGCTCTTGTACATTCCTAGTTCTTCAGCGTGGCCAGGTCGATTACGAAGCGGTAGCGCACGTCGCTCTTCAGCACACGCTCGTAGGCCTCGTTCACGTCCTTCATGGCGACGGTCTCGGTGTCGCTCACGATGTTCTTCTCGCCGCAGAAATCCAACATTTCCTGCGTCTCCGCAATCGAGCCGATCATGGAACCTGCTAGCGTTTTGCGCCCGGGGATCAGGGAAAAGGCATGCACCGGTACTGCATTCTCAGGAGCGCCAACGACGACCATGGCACCGTCCGTCTTCAGCAGACCCATGAGGCGGTTCCAGTCGTCGGCAGCCGACACGGTATTCACGATCAGATCGAAGCTGCCCTTCAGCTTCTCGAACGTCGCGGGATCGCTGGTCGCATAGAAGTGGTCCGCGCCAAGGCGCTTGCCGTCGTCCTGCTTTTTGAGACTCTGGCTCAACACCGTAACCTCCGCACCCAGAGCGTGCCCGAGCTTGACGCCCATGTGGCCCAAGCCTCCCAAGCCCACAATCGCGACCTTCTTGCCGGGGCCGGCGTTCCAGTGCTTCAGGGGGGAGTAGAGCGTAATGCCCGCGCAGAGCAGCGGAGCGGCACCGTCCAGCGGCAGGTTTTCGGGGATGCGGAGCACGTAGTTCTCATCCACGACGATCTTGTCGGAGTAGCCGCCGTAAGTCGGCTGACCTTCGTGGTCCTTGCCGTTGTAGGTCATGACCGGGGCCACGGTGCAGTAGTTGTCCGCACCGGTGGTGCACTCGTAACACTTGCGGCAGCTATCCACAAAGCAGCCGATGCCGACGTGGTCCCCCACCTTGTACTTCGTTACGCCGCTGCCGACCGCGGTAACAATGCCCGCGATTTCATGGCCGGGAACCATCGGGAAGATGCCGGCGAACCACTCGTCGCGCCCCTGGTGAATGTCGGAATGGCAGATGCCGCAGAACTTGATGTCGATGGCGACATCGTGCTCGCCCGGCTCGCGGCGTTCAAAGTCGAAGGGCGCAAGGGCAGCTTTAGGTTCGTGGGCGGCATAACCGGAAGCGTTCGGCATGAATGGATCTCCTGAAGAAATGGATGGACTGAAGTTGAACTATGCGGCGTCGGCTGGAACGGCTGCGCTCCACAGCCCGGCTACCCCGAAGAGGTACGGCTGCCAGTACGCTCCCGTGAACCCGGCGTCGAGCATCATGGCACACATCCGTTCCGGTGGGGGAAACCGCTCCACGCTCGCCGGTAGATAACGATAAGATGATCCGCTGCCGGATACGATGCCGCCAATGCGCGGCAGGACGTGACGGAAATACAGCCGGTACGCTGACCCGAGCAGGCCCGGCGGCTCGCTAAAGTCCAGAATGCCGATGGTTCCACCCGGCGCAAGCACGCGCCGAATCTCACACCGACCTGCTCTGTAA
>CALMAP010000274.1:0-3821 GCA_937859825.1 uncultured Terriglobus sp.
CTCCAGATCTGCGCAATTCTCTGAAGATCGAGCCCGTACTGCCGGTCTTTGCCTTTTCGATTCCTCGAGTTGGGACGCTGTCCACTACTGCTCGAAAAGCGCTAATTTCTGAGATCCGCACGTCCCTAGGCGACTGTGGGCTCGACGTTCTTGATGTCGCCCGTATGTATTCAAGCGACCAGTTCCGCGGCTTGGCCTATGAACTCGAGGGTGAGCTTAACGAACAAGTGACCGAGTTCCTTGGCGGATACGCGGAGCCACACCCGTCACAGAAATCGGGCAAAGCGAAGGCGCTTCCAGACCTGAGCGAAGAAACGATGATTAAGGAGAGGGATCCCTACGATGTGGCTCCATTGCATGTAGTCGTTACCCCAAAGCTGGGCACGCCCGCGCTCTGGAACTTCGACCGCCAGTGGATCCCCAAGCGCGTGGGTGCGCTTCGCCTGGAACTTGCGAAGAAGTACGCAGACAAGCACGGCCTTTTTCAGAAGAAGGATACGGCGGACGACTACCGCTTCCTCTGGGTCACCGATTTCCCCATGTACGAGTTCAACGAGGAAAAGAAGACCTGGGACGCGGCGCACCATCCCTTCACCTCGCCGCACGAGGAAGATATCCAGTCCGGCGCGCTCTACAACGACAAGGGTGCGGTCCGCGCTCTGGCGTATGACGTGGTGCTGAACGGCCTCGAGCTAGGCTCGGGCTCCATCCGCATCCACCAGAAGGCCGTGCAGGCGGAGATCTTCCGCTCGCTTGGAATGAGCGACGAAGAGGCACGCGAGCGCTTCGGCTTCTTCCTGGAAGCTCTGGAGTACGGCACGCCCCCCCACGGCGGCATCGCCCTCGGCCTGGACCGCATCGTGATGCTGTTGAGCGGCGCCACCAGCCTGCGCGAGGTCATCGCCTTCCCAAAGACGGCCAAGGCCATCGACCTGATGGTCGAAGCACCCAGCGCACCTACTGATGTTCAGTTGCGCGACCTGCATCTAAGGACGATCATTCGGAGTTGAAAGCGGAAACTAAATGGCTACTTTATGGGACAAATTAAATGAGGTCTACCCGCGTGTTTTATCTCCTGAGCCTTCCAGAGCTATCAATGGAACACAGCTACTTCAACAATTACCTCCGGAATTGATCCAGGAATATGCCGAGAACAGCTTCCGTCAGCATTTCTCTGAAATGTCGAAAGATCCGCTAACGAAGATAGCGAAGGTTTCTGACGGACATGGCTACTACCTTAGGTGTTCTGAATCAGAAATCCAGCAAGCCCCTCTGCCAGATCAGTCGCCTCAAGGGAACACTGAAGCACCGCATCTAGGCAGAGAAACTCAATTGGAGGAGAAATTTCGATCCATCTTGATTCGCCATGCAGAGCAGGTGAATCAGGATTTCCCTGTCCACGTCGAACATACTCGTTCAACCAGGAAAGAAGCAGGCGTGAATCGATGGAAGTTTCCTGACGTTGTCCTACTTCGCTGGGAGGTAGGCAAGCTTAAGGACGACGGCTACAAACTCGATCAACATCTACTTGCGGTCAAATCGAGTCTTGGCGAACCGCCGTTCAAACTTCAGAGCGCTGAACTCAAAGTATCCCTAAACCTTTCTAGTTTTCGCGAAAGCTTTTTCCAGTGCGTCAGCAATTCAAAATGGGCCCACCGGTCAATTTTAGCTGTAGCGGCTAGCGTTGAGGACAAAACGTTACGGGACGAGTTGGAGCGTCTAGGAGCTTCATACGATGTCACCATTTTGACATATGGACTCAATGAGCAGATCTTAGAAAGCTTCCCTGATGCCAGCGACATTCTTAAAATGACCGCGGCTGACTTTGAACAACAAGTTACCAGTTCAATCAACCTGACACGAATTAGTACCGCGAAAGAGAGGCCAACGTTAGATTGGGAGCACATCAATGATCTGCGCTCTATCAACGGGGACTTCTCAGATATTTTCGAATGGATCGCCCGGTGTTTGGTCGACAAGAAGGCCTATACCTTCAATGACTTCGTTCAAATGCGAGAGATCCAAAAGAAGGCTTGAGAAGAGAATGCCGTTCTAGGCAAAGGGAGCAGGGTACCTCCATGAAGATCACTGCCGCACACCTCATCGTCTGCTCGCCCGACCGCAACTTCGTCACGCTCAAGATCGAGACGGACGAAGGCATCCACGGCCTCGGAGACGCCACCCTCAACGGCCGCGAACTGGCCGTGGCTGCCTACCTTGAGGAGCACGTGGTTCCGTGCCTCATCGGGCGCGATCCGTTTCAGATTGAAGACATCTGGCAGTACCTCTATCGCGGTGCCTACTGGCGGCGCGGCCCGGTCACCATGTCTGCGATTGCGGCGGTCGATGTGGCGCTTTGGGACATCAAGGGCAAGGCGCTGAACACGCCCGTTTACAACCTGCTTGGCGGCAAGAGCCGCGAAGGTGTGCTGGTCTATACACATGCCAACGGTGCAAACATCGACGAGGCCGTCGAGTCGGTGCAGCACCACATGGCCGAGGGCTACCTGGCCGTGCGCGCGCAGAGCGGCGTGCCCGGTGTGGCCTCAAGCTACGGCGTGCCCAAGGGCGGTAAGCCTTACGAGCCTGCCGAGCGTGGTCTGCCGGGGGAGAGCCTCTGGTCCACCGAGCGGTATCTAAACTTCGCACCAAAGCTGTTCGAGAAGCTGCGCGTCGAGGTCGGAGAAGACGTGCACCTGCTGCACGATGTGCACCACCGCCTGCCGCCCATCGAGGCGGCGCGCCTGGGCAAGTCGCTGGAGCCCTACCACCTGTTCTGGATGGAAGACCCCACGCCCGCGGAGCACCAGGAAGCAATCCAGCTCATCCGCGAGCACACGCTTACGCCCATCGCCACGGGCGAGGTCTTCAACAGCTTCTGGGACGCGCACGACCTGATCCGCAATCAGTGGATCGACTACATCCGCATGACGATCGTGCACGGCGGCGGTATCACCGCGCTGAAGAAGGCAGCGGACTTCGCAGCCGTCTACCAGGTGCGCACCGGCTTTCACGGCGCCACGGACCTGAGCCCCGTCACGATGGCTGCGGCGCTGCACTTCGGCCTGGCGGTGCACAACTTCGGCATCCAGGAACACATGCACCATACCGCGTTGACCGACGAAGTCTTTCCGCACAGCTACCGTTTTGACGCAGGCTATATGCACCCCGGCGACAAGCCCGGTCTGGGCGTGGAGATCGACGAGGCGCTGGCAGCGAAGTACCCCTATCAGCGGGCGTACCTGCCCATCGCGCGCAAGCTGGACGGCACGCTGACCGACTGGTAACTGAAGTGACCTGCGATAGCGCATCCCATGCGGGAAAACTGCTACCGTGCGGTGCTACAGTTGTCGCTATGCCCGCGGACGCCATGCCTGCCACACTCTCGTCGGAAATGGCGAGAGGCCGTGCCTGGACGAGCGTCCTGTTCGCGATGGCAGGCGCGTTCCTGATGCGCAGCGGACTTGCGCACATGCACCGGCTTACCGGACTTCGCGCGGCCGCGGTCACGGCGGCTGGTTTGACCGCGTGCGCGGGATCGCTGGCACTGCTACGGGTGGCGCAGCGGCTGCCTTCAAGCCAGTTGCCGCCGCTGGAAGAGAGCCGTGTGCGGCGTATTGTCGTTGCGGTCAATATTATCCAGTGGGTCGCAGTGGCCACGGCCATCAGTGTGCTCTCGCTGCTGCACCTGCCGGAGTACGTTGTGCCCGCTGTGGGTATCATTCTCGGGCTGAACCTCTACCCGCTGGCGACACCCCTTCGGAGCCCGATGCACTCCGTGGCGGCAACCATGCTGGTGGCGTGGTGCTCTGTGTGTATCG
>CALMAP010000274.1:3831-7085 GCA_937859825.1 uncultured Terriglobus sp.
GTGTGTGTCGTGTTGCTGCCCAAAGCGCGGATTCCAGGTCTGGGGGCCTTTGGAACGGGCACGATCCTGTTCCTGTGCTCTGCCATAACCCTGGTGATTGCCTACGTGCGCACGAGGGCACGGGTAGGCGTACCGGTTGCGGCCGATCTGCTGACTCGCTGACTTGAACCGTGTGCTCGCTGCTTACGGCAGCTTTTGTACTTGCGTGTCCTTTGGAATCTTGAGCTCGAACTGATCGTTTTCAAGCGACTGGTTCACCAGCAACTTGGTGATCACCAGCTTCATGCGCAGGTGGTCGAGCGGGCGATCGATGGTAATGATCGAAGGAAAGAGCTCGTCTCCAAACTTCTGGTAGTTTTCGTAGTTGGCAACGGTCACGAGCTGGCCCTTTTCGTCGTAGGTGTCCTGCTGGTAGGGCATCAGCGTGGCGCGGCCAATATGCACGAGCCGTTGCGGTTTCAATTCCTGCGAACCCGCAACCTGGCGGTAGATGCCGAGGTCGTACTCCGGCTCGTCCTCCACGTACTTCTTTGTCGGATCAGGCTGGTAGATACGGTCGTCTGAGGTGACTGAGACGAGTTCGTCCGGTCTGGCGCTACGGATCAGAAACGAATCGAAGAAGACAGCAGGGCGCAGGTTTTCCAGCGAGTTCGAAGAAGGCTCGGATATGGCGTTGCTGCCGGTGATCGCCTTGTTACGCGGCGGAATATGCATGGTGAAGGTGGTGCCGTCCGTCACCATGTCCACCGCCTGCACATGGCCAATGGGAGTAAACAGCAACACACGCAGATCACCCGGCTTGCGCAGCAGCAGATAGCCAGGGAAGGCTGCGTAATCCGTGACCGTGCCCTCTTTCCCACCGCCCTTGGAAACGGCAATGGAAATGGATGCTTTGAGCGTGTTCACATGATCGAAGCGCTGCGTGGTCGATTGCACCAGTTGGTCCAGCGAAGCATTCAGCACCTGCGAAGGCGGGTGCGTCAGCATGACGTGACGCGTGCTGCTGAAACAGCCAGAGAGTGGTAGTAGCAGGGCGGAGCACACGACCGCCCGCAATCGAAACTGGCTTGAATCTCGCAAAACAGAAGTATACCGTCCGGTGAAGCTCAGCTTTGGATGTTGCGGCGGCGGCCTGCGATGCCGCTTTTCTCCGGACGGCGAGTTGCCTTTACTCCGGTTTAAGACCGGCACGGTAGCTCTGCACCTGCTTCGCGTGTGCGGCCAGGTCTGGAGAAAACCGGGTGTGGCCGGTATTGTCTGCCACGAAGTACAGGTTGTCCGTCTGCGCCGGGTGCATGGCCGCGCGCAGCGCCGCTGCGCCCGGTGAGCAGATAGGGCCCGGTGGCAGGCCGGTGTGCCGATACGTGTTGTAGGCGGAATCGAGATCCAGGTCGCTGCGGTGAATGACTCCGCGCCAGCGGTCATTCACGATCGCTGCGTAGATCACGGTCGGGTCGGTTTGCAACGGCATGTTGCGCGCCAGCCGGTTTTCAAAGACGCCCGCTGCCATGGCGCGCTCATCATCGAAATGGACTTCTTTCTCCACCAGCGAAGCCAGAGTCACGGTACGCGAGAGATCTCCATGCAGCCCGAGCAGGGCGGCTTCTTTGCCGAAGCGATGCACCATTGTGTCGATCATCTGGCGCGGCGTGGTGTGGCGGCTGAAGCGATAGGTGTCGGGGTACAGGTAGCCCTCAACGGAACCCGCTCCCGGGGACCACTGCGTGATGAAGCTGGTGTTGGCGTGAGCGGCCTTCAGGAAGTCTGCCGCGGGGCCAAGTCCCGCGGCTTCAACCGCGTGGGCAATGTCGTACAGGTTATATCCCTCAGGTACAGTCACGGCACGGGTGTACACGTCACCACGCGCAATGCGGGCGTATACGGTGGTCGCGCTCGCCGCATCCGCGAAGCGATACTCCCCGGCTTTGAGCGTGCCCCCCTTCCACAGGCGCAGCAGCAGAAACGCATACCTGCTGCGCACCACATGCGCGTCCTGCAGATCGGCAGCCATTGCCTGCGCGGACGTACCTACAGGCAGGTCAACAAACGTCTCCGTTGGCGGCGTGACCGGCAGATACAGCAGCACGCCCGCGGCACCAGCGACGAGAAGGCACACAAGCAGAAAAACGCCCAGAAACTTCACAGGGACAATGTCTCATACCTGGAGTGGACCTCCAGGTGTCATCCGGACCGACGGAATGGAACCTGCTCTCGCTTCTCTCTCTCTGCACGCCTGTTCTATCTGCTCAGGCAAGAGGTTGTGACGTGCAATGTATTCTTTGTAGCGCTTCCCTGAAGAGCGATGGTAGGAATTGAGTTCTGTTTCCCATCGGTCATGAGTCTCCCAAGGCCCATCTGTCTTCCCAACGCTGCCGCGTTGTCTACGCAGACTTGCTGAGATCGCGAGCTTGTTTACCCAAGCGGAGTACATTGGACGCGTGCCCTTTCCAATCCCATCGCCGCTCTTGCCCATGCTCGCCAAACGCATCGAAGCCATGCCTGCCACCGGCGGCTTCCAGTTCGAGCCCAAGTGGGACGGCTTTCGCACGATCCTCTTTCGTGATGGCGACGATCTGCTGATCCAGAGCCGTGACGGCAAGCCGCTGGACCGCTATTTCCCGGAGCTGCGCGGCCCGCTGCTGGAGCAGTTGCCTGCACGCTGCGTGCTGGATGGCGAGATCGTCATCGCCAAGCCCGACCGCAACGGCACGGCGCTCGACTTCGACGCGCTGCAGCTTCGCATTCATCCGGCGGCCTCGCGCGTGAAGCTGTTGAGCGAACAGACACCGGCATCGGTCGTCTTCTTCGACCTGATCGCGCTTGGCGAGCAGGATTTGCGTGAGACGCCGTTCCAGCAACGTCGGGCGATGCTGGAAAACCTGCTGAAGGACGCGAGGCCGCCGTTGCACCTGACGCCTGCAACGCAGGACACGGCCGTTGCCGAGGACTGGTTCCGCCGCTTCGAAGGCGCGGGCCTGGACGGCCTGATTGCCAAGCCGCTCGACGGCATCTATGCCCCCGACAAGCGCACCCAGTTCAAGATCAAGCATGAGCGCGACTGCGATTGCGTAGTCGCCGGTTTTCGCTGGCACAAGAACAGTGAGGACGGTTCGCTGGTCGGATCGCTGCTGCTTGGCTTGTTCGACGATGCGGGCGCGCTGCAGCATGTGGGCGTATGCGCCAGCTTTACCGAGGCAAAGCGGCGCGAACTGGTGCAGTTTCTTGCGCCGTATCGTGAGAACGCGCTACAGGAC
>CALMAP010000274.1:7095-13997 GCA_937859825.1 uncultured Terriglobus sp.
GGACCATCCCTGGGCGCACTGGTCGGGCTCGGACGATGCCGCGACCGACGAGCAGCGCATGCCCGGTGCGAAAAGCCGCTGGAATGCGAAGAAAGACCTGAGCTGGCAACCGCTGCGTCCGGAGCTTGTGATCGAGGTCGCGTATGAACACATGCAGGGCAACCGGTTTCGCCACCTGGCGCATTTTCGCCGCTGGCGCACGGACAAGCCGCCCGCGGATTGCACCTATGCGCAGCTTGAAGTGGTGCCGCCGCAGGAGTTGATGGAATTGTTCGCTTAGCCGGTTTGTTGTCCCGCACTTCTGTGCAGAACAACATTTCTTGATTGTGCTCCCGTAACGGATTGAAGGGATCTGCTTTCCTTACACAGCCGCGACCTCAGGAAGGAAGCAGACCCCTACACTGCGCTACGGGATGACAGGGTTAAGGATTACAGAGGAAGACACAAGTCAATCCAGCCGCACCACATAAGCATATGCATCCGGCTCAGTCACACGGATGCTCTGCACGATTGCATCGGCGTGGGCGCGGTCGCTGGCCAAGGGATTGATGCGAACCCAATAGCCCGTTGATCCGAGAAACTGGATGACCTTTGCCGTCGTGCCGTAGCGCTGCGTCAGCTCATTTTTCAGGTCGGCGGCGTTGTTCTGGTCGTTGAAGGCGCCTACCTGCACGCACCACTTGCCGACAGGCGAGACGTTCTCCCGCTGCTGCACGACTTCGATCTTTACCTGGGCGATGCCCATGCGGTAGACGCCTGTCGCTTTTGCAGCAGCGATGGAAAGATCGAGCGAACGGCCCGGAACGAACGGACCCCGGTCGGTGATGCGCACGGTGGTTGCGAGGCTCGTCGCAAGATTCGTAACGCGCACGACTGTTCCCATCGGCAGAGTGCGGTGCGCGGCGGTGAGGCTATTCCCGTCGTAGACTTCGCCGTTGGCGCTGCGCAGACCCGAGGGGCCGTACCAGCTTGCGACGGCATACTCCACCTGCCCCACGGGTGCGCGGTTAGCCTCGATCGCGGGTGGTTCCACCGGTGCGCGGTGTGGGGTAGAAGGGCCATGCGGCTGGCGCGGGATGGGTGGCGGCGGTGGGTAGCTGCGCCGGCTCACCTGCTGTTTCTTATGGCAGCCCGTGGTGAGCAGGAGCAGAAGAAGCAGCGTGTACCTGCTGAGTTCGCGCCATCCCCTCAAGGGCGGCGGTCGTCCATCTTTTCGGCAAGCGATCGCAGCCCGTCCGCGGCGGAGCGCAGCGCGGAGGAGCTGTGCTTGCGCACGTCGGGGACCACCTCGTCGTTCATGTAGCGGATCAGCCGCTGCAACTCTTCTTCGACACGGGTTGCCGCATTGCGAACGTCCTGATCGAAGCTGCCGGGTTGCTTGTCTTGCATGAGGGATGCTCCTGCGGCGCACGTGCTCGCACGGCCGCTGCTTGCCATTAAAGGCCAGAAACGCGGCGGATCGCCATCACGAAATGGGCGGGAGTCGCTTGCTTGGTTCCCGCGTGGCGGGCGAGCGCGAAGCAGGACGCCAAAGATAATGCAACGTGAACGTGTCCGGCAGCCTCAAAGAAACGGAACAAAAAGTTACAAGGAAACTCATGCGCTTCGTTACCAATTCCGCCCTTAGCCTCGCTCTGGTTTCATCTCTCGCGTTCTGCTCGAACACGTTTGCGCAGACAGCCGTGTCCGCGGCCGGACTGCCGACAATGCTTGCGGCGGAGACTTCTTCCACAGCCACACCGCTGACGTCTTCGACGCACTTGAGCGAGGTTGCTGCAACATCTTCGTCGAGCGACGCTGCCCTGCCGGACAGCCCCTCCTTCCTGCTGGAGGGCGAAGGTGCTCGCGACGCGGAGCCCGCTCTTTACCAGAGCGGCAAAGGTGGCGTCGCTACCTCCGGTTCACCCATTGCGCCGAAGTACGCGACCACTATTCTGCCGGGCCAGTCCTCGCAGCCGCTTAGCGGGGGAGACAAGGTGACCTTTGCCTTTCGCAATGTGGTCAGCCCGTTCAATTTTCTGAGCATCCTGATTTCTGCCACGTATTCCCAGGGCGTGGACTCCGCTCCGCACTACGGTCAGGGATGGGGGCCATACGGTCAGCGCATCGGTGCGGCAGCAGCCCGCAACTCCATCCAGAACCTTGCAGGGCAGGCCCTGTTTGCGCCCATGTTCCATGACGATCCGCGTTACTACGTGTTGGGCCGGCAGCACAAGTTCTTCAACCGCGTCGTTTATGCCGCGACGCGGGTCGTCGTGACCCGCAGCGACTCAGGCAGCAACCGGGTAAACGCGCCGCTGCTGCTCGGCTACGCCGTCGCCGCCGGCGCAAACAACGCCTACTACCCGCAGCGCGACCGCGGTGGCAAAGAAACCGCGATCAGTTACGGCTCCTCACTCGGCGGTGCCGTGCTGGGCATGGAAGTAAGCGAATTTCTGAACGATGCGCTTGGCATCGTCCACCTGCGGCACACCAACTAGCTGCTGTTCTAGGCCGTGGCAACCTTGAGGTCATCCTGAAGCGATGGCCTCAATTTACGTGCGAGCATCCGCTGCAGGTGGCCTGCTTCGCCCGGGGAGAGGGCACGCAGCGGCACCGCGGCAAACGTATTGGAAGCGCCCACCGCCACCATCGTATGAGGACCGCTGCGGCTGGAGTGGAGCTCCGTCCACGGCTGCATCGGCGTGGGCACACCTGAGACACTCGCGGCCACGCTCCATCCTGACTCCTGGAAGACCGCTTCCTGCTCGCCTTCGGGAACCGGAGGCAGGTGCTTCGCATCACGTTTGCGCAGGCCGGTTCGCGTGAGCCACACCAGTCCGCCACCCGCGACGGCGGTGCAGACGCCGCCCAGCAGCATGGTGCCGCCAGCGTTCTCAATCTGACGCGATTGCAGAAAGTGGAACAGATCGCCGATACCGCCCAGTGACATGATGCCCAGGATGCTGTAGACCATCATGGGCATGTCGCGGCGCGGACGCGGCGGATCGGTTGCGAGTCGAACAGCTTCACGCCATTCCTCAGGTTGCCAGGTGAAACGAACACGCATCGGGGGAAAGACCTCATTCCTCTTTCCGTGCATCGGCATCGTAACGGTCCAGTGTGACCGATCTGATATGACCCGAGACAGGGCACCCGCGTGATTCCTCACAGGTGCGCGGCTGGTGTTTCGGAACAGGCCATTACCGGCTGCTCGTGGCGCCTCTCTACGTGTGCTTTTCCGGGCAGTTCAGGTGCTCAATACCGGCTGGGTCTGTCCGGTACGGGAGCGACTGCCGGACTGCAATGGCCGGAGCCGTCGCAGGCACGTACCCCGAAGAAGACGTTGTCCTTCGACACAGGAAGCGTTGCCGCGAGTGCTGCCGCATCGGCGTTCGCACCTGCCGCGGGGAACGATGCGGCGTCTGCGCTGTACTGCCAATCGGTGGCTGCGGTTTCGCGCCAGACGATCTGGTACTTTACCGGTCCGCTCCACGCGGTAGGCGCTTCCCACTTGAGCGTGCTGCCGTTATCCAGGTTGCTGGTCACCACGCGCACGTTTTGCGGAATGCCGGGCGACTTTGCCAGCGTGGCAAGCGCGGCCATGTTCAGCCGGGCCACGTTGCCGATGTAGTTGAAGTCGTCGAACTTGAGCAGGTCGCCGTACTCCTTGCCGTTCTCCATGCGCACGTGCTGGTGCTGGTGGTCGAAGTTCTCGCGCCACTCCGTGAATCGGATTGCGGGGAAACCCTCGTCGCTGAAGCTCTTGTGGTCGCCGCCGCGCAGGTAGCGGTCGAGGCGAAGCTGCATGACCGGCCGGAAGGTGGGCATTGCGACAGTTCTTCCCGTGGTGAAGTATGTCCGGTCGGCATCGAGGACCTCGCGCGCAAGCTCGCGTGAGGATGAGTCGTTGTCCATTCCGAGGCTGAGCATCTGCCGGATCTGTTCGACCGGTGCCGAGGGCAGGATGCCCTGGGAGAAGATGCGCACCAGCGACTTGTTCTGCAGGGTCTCACCGGGCGTGGTGTCGCCACCGACGATGTCGTTGTTCAGCACGCCCTCGAGCTGCCAGCCTTCCTTCTTCGCGAGCAGGGCGAGGTGGTGGGAGCCGTTCAGTCCCTGCTCCTCACCGGCGACGGTCACGAAGACGAGCGTCGCCGGAAATCTGTAGTGGCTCAACACGCGCGCGGACTCCATGGATACGGCGGTGCCGCTGGAGTCGTCGTTCGCTCCGGGCGCGGGATCGTGCGTGTTCATAACGTCCGTCTCGCGCGTGTCGTAATGGCCGGTCACCAGGTACATGCGCTTTGCCGCAGCCGGGTCAGTGCCACGCAGAATGGCGTAGACGTTTTTGAGCCGGGTAGGCCTGGTGATGCGGGGGCGCGCACCGGCCTGCGGCGGCTCGATGAAGTCGTCCACCTTGACCTCGAGGCAGCCGCCGCACTCTTTGCTGTACGCCTCAAACTGTGACTGGATCCAGTCCGCTGCCGGAAGAATGCCGGTGCCCGGCTTCAGGTCCGTGTCGTTGGAGGAGATGGTGGTCCGATTGTTGAAGTCCACCAGTCTGGCGATGTTGCTCCGGATGCGCTCGGAGGACACCTCGCGAAGCGCTTTCGCGATCTCAGCGTCGGCGGTCGCGGCTTTCACGGGCGATCCCACGGCCCTGAAGTCTACCGCCGCCGGCGTTGCCGGGGGCTTTTGCGCAACGAGCGTGAGCGACGAAACGAGAGCGGCGACGCAAAGACGATTCAAGGCTGACTCCTTGGAGCTGAAGGTGCAAAAGCGAAGGGCGGCGCTTCGTTGACGACGCGCCGCCCAGGTAAGTTTCCGTTACCGGCCGGCCTAGAAGATGAACTTGCCGACGATCTGCAACTGACGGGAAGAGCCCAGGTCGCCCACCGCGAAACGCGTCGCGGAGATCAGGCCGAAGTTGGGATTCGCGGTCGATGTCGGGTTCGGGTTCGCAGCGGTCGGGGCGGTGGTGGTCACGGCAAGCGCGGTGTTGGGATTGCCGAAGCTGGCATGGTTGAAGATGTCGAACGCGTCGACGCGCAACTGGAACTTCAGACCTTCGAAGATGTTTGTGTTTTTCTCGATCGAGAAGTCCGTGTCAGAGAAGCCGGGGCCCACCAGCGCGTTGCGGCTCAGGTTGCCGAAGCCGGTGGAAAGCGCCTGAAAGGTGCATCCCGGCAGAGGGGTAATGGCATTGGTGCACACGTCTGCGGCGAACCATCGCACGCGCGTGGCGCTCGCCTTGGTCTTGACGTAGTTCACCGGCGTCAACAGGTTGGGGTGCAGCACGCCGCTGGTGCCGGTAAAGGTCGAGGTAGTCGTGATGTTAAGAGGATTGCCTGTCTGCCACTGCGAGATGCCGGAGAGCTGCCAGCCTTCCACAAGCCGGTTGCCCTTGAACGGCAGTTGATACACGGCGCGGAAGCTGATGCGATGGCGCGTGTCGAAGTCGGATGGGCCGTAGTTCAGATAGGGCCGGGTTGCGTCCTGCAGTGCCGTGCCGGAGAGCGAGCCAAGGTCGAGCGACTTGCTTAGGTTGTAGTTGAAGTTGAAGTTCAGGCCGCTGCGAAAGCTCTTCTGTGCCGTGAACCACATGGCGTTGTAGTTCGACTGGCCCACGTAGTTGGCCTGGTTGATATTTACCGCGATGGCCACGCCCGGCCGCACCGGGCTGGAGGTTGACAGCGTGTTGTATGGACGGACGCCGGTGGCCGAGGGCTGGTTGATGTTGAGGGGCTGCCGCAGGTGCCTGCCCACCGAGCCGTAGTAGCCGAGCGACGCGACCACGCCGAAGGGCAGCTGCTGCTGAATGTTGGTATTGAACGTCTGCGTGTAGGCGTTCTTGTAGTTGCGCGCCACGGCGGAGATGGCAATACCGGCCGCGCCGGCCGAGGTGTACAGCTGTTCGACGGGGATGGACGGCGTTGCGTTCGAATTGGTGAAGGTGACGCTGTTGCGGTACGGCGGATTGCTGTTCAGGCCGCTGATCAGATTGGTCTCCGGCTGGTCGGCCATGTAGCCGTAAGCGGCGCGGATGACCGTGGTGCCCTTGCCATTCATGTCATAGGCGAGGCCCAGGCGCGGCTCGTAGTTGTGGTTCTGGTTGTAGGGGCTCTCGCCGTAGCCGTTTGAGCGCGCGGGAATCAGGCTGACCGTCGCCACGTCGAACATCACGAAGCGGTCTTTGCCTTCCACGGGAGAGCCATTCCACTCGTAGCGGAAGCCGAGCTCGGCCGTAAGGCGGGGCGTGATCTTCCACGCGTCCTGCACAAATGCGCCCACCGCGCTGCTGTACAGCCGGTTGCTGATCAGGCCGGGCGTGATGCTGAAGGTGGTGGCCCGGCCTGCCTGGAAGTTGGCGACCGAGTTGAAGCCGAGCGTGCCGGTGTCGCCGGTAAAGTTCGCATTCAGAAAGCGGCGGAACTCGCCGCCGAACTTGATGGAGTGGCTGCCCACAACGTAGGTCGCCGTGTCGGAAAAGATGCCGAAGGTGTCTTCGCGGCCCTGGGGAAAGCCCGACGGCCCGCCGAAGTTGATGCCCGGTCCGGTGATGCTGATCTGCGGGATGCCGGTTGCGCCAGGGTTGCCGGTGCCGAGACCGAGTGTCGTGGCATCGGTGGTCACATTGGGATTGAACGAGATGGCGATGCGATTGAAGCCAAGCCGCGCCTCATTGACCAGCTTGGGCGAGAACACGTGGGTTTCGTTCAGCGTAAGAATCTGCCGTGTAGCCGTGCGGTTGTCACCGAAGCCGGAGACGGTATTGCCCTGCAGGGTGGGTTCGGTGCGCTTGTCTTTCTGGATGGCATAAAAGCCATGCAGCGTATCGCTGGGGCCGAAGACGTGTTGGATATCCATGGTGCCCTGGTCGGTCTGCACCGGACCTGCCGCGATGCCGACAAAGCTGTCTG
>CALMAP010000275.1 GCA_937859825.1 uncultured Terriglobus sp.
AATCAGCACATCCAACTGGACGAGGCCTCAACAGCGCGGCAGGCCGTGACCGAGGGTCAGGCGATGGTCACGTTCATTGACTTTGGTCTTAGAAGCACGGGCAAGACACTCAAGGACGTGCCGCAGATGGGCGACCGCATCCGGGCCTTGTCGTCGGACATGTCGGAGTCGCCGATACTTGCGCGCGCTCCGCTCATCCTGCAGCAGTCGCTGCTCTTTCCCTATAACAGCGGTCTCGCGTTTGAGCAGGAAGTGCTGCTGAAGCAGGGAACCGACGCCGCTTTTGCCGGCATGCTTGACCGTCCGCCCACCAGTTCGCATGAAGTACTGCATCCCGACGCGTACTTGCAGCACACGCCGGTGCCCGTGCTCGCGATGCCAGACGTGCATCCGTTGCTGGACAAGCAATGGATGCCCTACGACATCGGTGTGATGGGGGAACTGGATGTTCGCATGACGGCGGAGCTGTTCGGTGGCCCGCAGATTGCCGAGCCGCTCGCGGAGGCGTGGGATGGCGGCATCTACTACGCCGCGCAAAAAAAGACGGCTACTGCCGCAGAGAAGAACACCACCGGCTCGCTTGGCCTGCTGTACCTGTCTCGCTGGAAGAATGGCGATTCCGCGCGCTCGTTCCTGCGTGTGTACGCGGCGCAGCTTGGCCGCAAGTACGACCACCTGAGCCGTGTCACCGTTCCCAATCCCGACGACGACCACCAGATCTTCACCACACCCGAAGGCGATGTCGTGCTTTCTCTGGAAGACGAGACGTTGTTCATCAGCGAGGGCTTTCCGCGTGACTTGGCGGCACAACTTGAAGCAAAAATGCGCGAAGTGCAGGGCAGGGGACCGTTGCAGTCCGCTTCCGTGATGCAGGTGCCGCAGAGTGGGGAATTAAGCGGGCGATTGATGATGCCGCTTGCAGGTATGACTCTTAGAGTGCCGCCGTTGCTGATTTCCGTGGAACGCTGATCCCTCTGAGCGAAAGACGCGACTTGAGGGCCGAAGGCCCTTGCGCTTTGCCACAATCCGACACCTGGGGCTTCGCCCCAAGCTGGTATGTTGTCGGACCGTTGGTCCTCTCAAACGGAATGCTGGCATCTTGAAACTACCGATGCACTGAATCACCAGCGCCATTCCGCATGTGAAGATAGCTCCATGCCCCGCACCTCTGTTGCGCTTCTGCTCTTGTCTGCAGCCACATCCCTCGCCCAGCTTCCAACTGCGGAACTCAAGCGTCAGGTCGATGCCATGCGTCCTGCAATGGAGAGCACCTATCAGCAACTGCATCGCGCGCCGGAGCTCTCCCGGCAGGAAGAGAAGACCTCCGCCTTTCTCGCGGCAGAACTCAAGAAGCTTGGCTATACCGTCACCGACCACATTGGCCGCTACGAAGACGGCAAGCCTGCTTTCGGTCTGGTCGGCGTGTTGAAGAACGGCGATGGTCCCGTGGTGCTCGTCCGCACCGACATGGATGGCCTGCCTGTAACGGAAGCCACCGGCCTGCCCTTCGCCAGCACCGTGCGCGCCACCAATCCGCAGGGGCAGGATGTGGGCGTGATGCACGCCTGCGGACACGACACCCACATGACGGTCTTTCTCGGTGTCGCAAAGATGCTTGCGGACAATCGCAAGGCCTGGCACGGAACGGTAGAGATGCTCGCCCAGCCCGCCGAAGAGGTAATTGCCGGGGCGAAGGCGATGATGGCGGACCACCTGTACGACCGCATTCCGCGCCCAGTCGCCGTGCTGGACATGCACGACACCAACAACTACGCGACGGGCACCGTGGCGACTGCTGCTGGTCCTCTGCTGGCTTCTTCCACCAGCGTGTATGTCACCTTTCACGGCATCGGCGCGCACGGTTCCACGCCAGCCAACGGCAAAGACCCTATCCTCCTGGGCGCGGAGTTCGTCGTGCTCGCGCAAGCGATCGTAGCTCGCCAGATCCCGGCGCAGACGCCCGCGGTACTCACGGTTGGCACCTTTCACGCGGGCACCAAGAACAACATCATCCCCGACGATGCGACGCTCGGCCTCACCCTGCGCGCGTATGACGAACAGGCAAGGCAGACGCTGGTCACCGGAGTAACGCGTACTGCCAACGCAGTCGCCGCAGCCTACGGCACCGCCCCGGACAAGATGCCGACCATCACCATTCCCGAACAGACCGGACCCACCATCAACGATGCGGGACTTGCCGCAAAGCTGAAGCAGACCGCCACCGCCGTCATCGGTGCGGCAAACGTGGGGAACGCCGAACCCATCATGGGCAGCGAAGACGTCTCTTACCTCACGGACGGAGGCAAGATTCCGCTTGGCATGTTCTGGCTCGGAGTCGCTGATCCGGCAAAGCTCGAGGAATCGAGGCGCACCGGCAAGCCGCTGCCGAACATCCACTCGCCGCTGTTCGCGCCGGTATATGGGCCGGCACTGCCGGTGGGTGTCGAGGTGATGACGGCAACAGCGATGCAGTTGCTGCGCTAAAAACGTCCGCAACGAGCGTGAGTTTGCGCCAAGTTCTCCGCGTACTTCGCTACAAGTTGGCGAACTCTGCGGACGCTCTTAACTCGATGCAACAGCCCTGCACCTATACTTGTCTTCGGCGTTTCACGCGAAGGAGAGAGCATTTGCAACAGGCAGACATCGGCGTAATTGGCGGCAGCGGACTCTACACCATGCCCGGGCTCAGCAGCACCACGAAGATCACCGTGGAGACGCCCTTTGGCGCGCCGTCTGAGACGGTTGTGCTCGGCACGCTCGAAGGCCGCAGGGTCGCGTTTCTTGCCCGCCACGGCCGCGGCCACCGCATCCTGCCGTCTGAGATCAACTTTCGCGCCAACATCTATGCGATGAAGAAGCTGGGCGTCAGCTTCATCCTGTCGGTTTCTGCGGTGGGTTCGCTGAAGGAAGAGCACAAGCCGACGGACTTCGTCATCCCCGACCAGTTCATCGACCGCACCTTTGCGCGCAACGCGACCTTCTTCGGCGACGGCATTGCGGGCCACGTGGCCTTTGGCGATCCCGTCTGCGCCGTTGCGTCCAAGGCTTTCGAGCAGGGCTGCAAGGACGCGGGCGTCACCGGCAAGCTGGGCGGCACCTACGTCTGCATGGAGGGCCCGCAGTTCTCCACCCGCGCGGAGTCGAACCTGTACCGCCAGTGGGGCGCCGACGTGATCGGCATGACCAACCTGCAGGAAGCCAAACTCGCCCGCGAAGCCGAAATCAGCTACGCCACGCTTGCCATGGTCACCGACTATGACTGCTGGCGCGAGGGCCACGACGACGTGACGGTGGAGCAGGTCATCAAGGTCATCCACGAGAACACGGCCAATGCCCAGAAGGTGCTGGCCGGAGCCATCCGCGCGCTGCCGGAGAACAATCACGACACGCCGGTCGCCTCCGCGCTCAAGTACGCCATTATGACGGAGAAGAAGCTGATTCCGGCAGAGACACGGGAGAAGCTGGCTATCTTCTTGGATAAGTACGAGGAGTTAGGTGGCTGTCGTCCAAGGGCCAAAGGCCCGCAACATACCAGCCTAGGCGGAGCCCTAGGTTCCTGTTCTAAAGAACCATCCAAGCGCTGAAGGCGCGACCCATAGATTCGCCACATGCAGCTAACACCGGAAGAACTCAGCGATTTACACCCCACGCTTTACCACGTCACGTTCGCGTGCAACGTTGAGAGTGTTCTTCGGCATGGCTTGAAAAGCGCTCAGGTCTTGAGGCAGGAAGCCGGTTGGAACGCCGTAGGGAACCAACCGGCAAGGCCGTATCCGCAACCGCTGCCAACCGGCGCAACGCTGAATGATCAACTTCCTATGTGCGGCCGTGTCTGGGAGAAATGTCGCCTTCCAAACGGTATGTTACGTCCTTGCGAGTGGTTCAGCTATCTTGACCAGCATGTCTTCTTCTGGACGACGGAGGAGAATCTTGCAAATTGTCTGAAAGTGCGAAGAAGACTGCAGTACGAAAGTACGGTCTTCGAACTCGAAACGAAGCTGCTTCTACAAGACTTCGAGAAATCAGTAGCGTTGTCGGCGCAAAACACGGGCGGTCCCTACTCGCCAAATCCTACTCCGAGGGAGCGTTTCGCCCCACTTGCAACGTTTCCTTTCCGGGATCATGCACGACGGAGAAGTAATCGAAAGAAAGCTGTAGTTGAGCTCGTTTTGACCACGCGAATGAACAAGCCAGAACTCTTAACGCTCATGCCCGAAAAAACTTGGCCTATCTAGGTTTAGCAAAAGGAAATCCATTGTCCATTCTCGTAGTAGGTTCAGTAGCTTTCGATACCCTCTCAGCGCCAAGTGGTCATCGCGATAGGGTTCTCGGCGGTGCGGCCACGCACTTCGCGCTGGCTGCCTCCTTCTTTACGCCTGTTCGCGTTGTCGGTGTCGTCGGCAAAGATTTCGGCCCACGTCAGCAGTCTGTCTTTGACGAAAAGAAGATTGACACCGCCGGAATCGAACACGCCGACGGCCTTTCCTTCCACTGGACAGGAAGTTACGAAGGCACAATGGCCGAGGCGAAGACGCTTGGCACAGACCTCAACGTCTTTGGCTCGTTCTCGCCCAAGATACCCGCGAGTTATGCAGACTCCGATTACTTATTCCTGGCGAACATTGATCCTGTATTGCAGTTACAGGTCCGCAGGCAGATGCCGAACGTGAAGCTGGTCGCCGGCGACACAATGAATTATTGGATCAACGACCATCGCGAGAACCTGCTGAAGGTGCTTGCCGAGTTGGACATCCTGATCATCAACGACGGTGAGGCGCGTCTGCTGAGTGGCGAGCACAATCTTGTCACTGCCGCGAAAAAGGTGATGGAACTCGGGCCGAAATCGCTTGTCATCAAGCATGGCGAGTACGGCGCGACGGCCTTCTTCAGCGAACGGTCGTTCACGGGCAGCGATGGCGTGCCCACACCTTTCCGCGCACCGGCGCTGCCGATTGAGACAGTAGTCGATCCCACCGGAGCGGGAGACAGCTTTGCCGGCGGCTTCTATGGCTACATCGCTTCGCAACCGAAGCTCACGCCTGCCGTGCTGCGCAAGGCGCTCTTCTACGGCGGTGTGATGGGTTCCTTCGCCGTCGAGAAATTCGGGACCGAGCGGTTGCAGAACACCACGCGCGAGGAGATCGAGGAGCGGTTCCAATTGTTCCGTGCGATTTCGCATCTGGACATTGAGGCAAGTTGATTAGGGTTTTGCGGATGGCAAACGAAAGGAATCCCAAACGAAAGAAATGACAAACTAAGAGCATGTTCCGAAGACTGCTCCCGATGCTCACGCTTGTCTGCGCATCCATTGCGCCCGCGCAAAAGCTCGCCATCACCTTCGACGACCTGCCCTCGCACGGCAAGCTGCCGCCCGGCGTCACGCGGGTTGATGTGGCCAAGTCGATTCTGGACACGCTCAAGCGCGAACACATGCCGCCGACGTTCGGCTTCGTGAACGGCTTTCGCGGCGAAAACGAGCCTGCATCCATGCCGGTGCTGCAGCTTTGGCACGATGCGGGCCAGCCGCTGGCGAATCATACCTGGGCGCACAAGGACATCAATGACCTCTCCGCGGAAGAATTTTTAGCAGCCGTCGACCAGAACGAGGCGACCCTGAAGTCGTTTGACCGTAATCGTGAGCGGATGTGGCTGCGCTATCCCTACCTCCACGAGGGTGACACGGTGGAGAAGCGTCGCGCCGTCCGAGCCGGGCTGTTTGCCCGCGGCTACCGCATCGCCGAGGTCACCATGGACTTCGAGGATTACTTGTGGAATGACCCCTACGCGCGCTGCTTTGCGAAACACGATGAGGCGGCGCTGCAATACCTGCATGACAGCTACCTGAGCACGGCGGAGCAGTACATCCGCGTGGACCGCGAGATGTCGCATCGGCTCTTCCAGCGCGATGTCCCATACGTTCTGCTGATGCACATCGGCGCCTTCGACGCGAAGATGCTGCCGGAGCTGATCGCGCTTTACCGGCGCAATGGCTTCCGCTTCATCTCCATGCCGGATGCATTGAAGGACCCGGCTTACAAAGCCGATCCGGATGCAGGTGACGCGGGTGGCGGTACACTCACTGAACTGCTGGAACAGGCGAAGCAGCTAAAGCCGCTGCCAAATCACAAGCCGTACAAGAAGCTTGCGGAGCTTTGCCGGTGAATTGGCGAGGCTTTCCTTAAGGGGTAGCTCTGGCTCTTTGGGTCGCGCCTTCAGCGCTTGGCGAGGTATCTGTCCGGTACCTGGGCCGATGGCCCAGGCTATTATGTTCCGGGCCTTTAGCTCTTGCGCGAGGACCGCACCAAAGGAGAGAAACGCGAAGACTCCACCCGATAGAGATCAGCTAAAGCTGATCTGCGAGCGATAGCTGAAGATCGTCCACGTGTTGTTGCAAACGCTCGGGCTGCGGCAGGCCGGCGTGGTCCAGCATCTCTTCGATCAGGCGGGCGTGCTCCGTTGCTTCGGTGTAGCCGAACATGCCCAGGGACCCTGCCAGCTTGTGTGCCACGTCCAGTGCCTCGGCGCGCAGTTCCGGATCGATGGTGCGCGTGTTGGAAAGCTCTTGCGCCGCGCGCGCAAGCAGGTGGAGGCGGTCTCGAAGCTGCGGAAGCTGCTTCTGCCAGATGGCCTGGATAGCGGTCGGTGTGCTGCCCATCCTCGCAGCTTATACCTGCGGCCGAAAGAGCGCCTCGCGGTAGCCGTCGTAGACACGATCGAAGACGGCGTTCCAGGAGCAGTCCAGGGCATACGCGCGTGCCTCGCGTCGCATACGCGCGACCGTCTCCGGCTGCCGAACCAGCGCGGCAACCGCATTAGTGAACTCGCCCGGCTGTCGCACAAGTCCGGTTACACCGTCCTGCACGATGTACTTGGGACCGCCGCCATGCGTCACCATTGCGGGAACGCCGCTGGCCAGCGCCTCAAGCACCACGTTGCCGAAGGTGTCGGTTTCGGAAGGGAACACGAAGAGGTCCATGCCCGCGTAGGCTTCGGCCAGCGCTTCGCCTCGCAGTACTCCCGGGAACTCCGCGTCTGGCAGGGCGGAGCGAAGCGCCGTCTCTTCCGCTCCGTGACCGATGATGCGGAACCGCGTGTTGCACACGCCGAGATTGCGCAAACCCTGCTGGATCGAAGGCAGCAGAGCGACGTTCTTCTCGACAGAAAGGCGGCCAACATGGCCAAGTACGATCGTCTTGTCTTCTGTTTCGCGTTGGCGGCGTTCCGGCGCGAACAGGTCCGTATCGACGCCTCGCTGCATCAGCCGGCAAGGCTTGCGCGTCTTTGCTTCGAGCATCCCGCACAGCTCCCGGTTCGGAGCGAAGAGCACGCGTGCCAGCCGGTAAAAGCGGCTGGTGGCATCCAGTGTGGCGGCCTCGATGGTGCGCCCGGCAGCGGGCAGCATGCGATCCAGCCACTGCATCCGGCGCGCGGCGTATTCATGCACGTTGGTATGCCAGCTTGCGGCGAGTGGAATGCCCTGCTTCCACGCAAAGTAGGCGCCCAGAATGCCGAGCTCGCTGGGGCCGGTAATGTGAATCACATCCGGCCGGAACTGGCGCAGCACATACCCGACGACACGCCCATGCCGCGCAAAGAGCGGATCGAAGCTCAGGTCTTTTTCCAGAGTAATGCTGGCGCGGCTGCGGGGCAATTCAAGACTGAGAACGGAGCCATTCTGCGCAATTGCAGGTTGGCGACTGCCCGCGCGAATACACAGGAAGGGCAAGTTCTTTCGCTGAGCGTAGGCAGTGAAGTTGCGCGCGGTGTGGGCGACACCATTGACCTCGTGAAAGCTGTCCGGCAGGAATGCGACGCGCACGTGGAGAAGGGTAGCAGACGCCCATGAGAAACTGTGCGCCATGCTAGTTGAGAACGAATCCGTTGCGGTGCACCTCAGTGACGCGATGCGACAGATGGCACGGCACCCGCTGCGGCTGCTGCGGGAGTGGAACTGGAAAGCGGCGACTACCTCCGCGTTGCTGCGCGCTGGCATGTTCTTTGCGGTGAACCTGCGGTCAGGCAAGCAGGGTGCGGTCAGGGCAATGCTGGTAGAGGCTGCTTACGCCACGGTCGCGGCTGGGCTCGCCGGGGCCGTAACCCAGCGCCTGCGACACGCCGAGCCTCGGGGGCGCACAGCTGTGGTGGTCTGGCTATTACTGCCCACACTTATCCTGAGTGCGCAGGCAGCCGTGCACCACGCGATGGGGACACCGCGTTTGCGGAACAGCATGATCGCATCTTTCGTGTTTGCCGCTTTCGCTACGGGCTTCAACTGGTTTGCTATGTCGCGCGGTGCCTTCATCACAGGAGAGGACCGCTCGTTTGCGCGAGACCTTCTGCTCTTGCCGAAGCTTATTGTGCAGTTTCTCTTGGCTCTGCCGCGTTCGATTGCTTCACGTTCTGTGGGAGTGAAATAGGCGTTCAGCGGTTGTGGATTGCCACCTTACCGCAAGGGCGCGGTGCAGGTTGGATTCCTGCTACCGGGGTCGTGGAGCGAAGTAGCCCTTTTTTGCACGCACTTTGAAGTGCTGGTCCAGCGAAGTGAGATAGATGGTGCGGAAGGCGCCATCCTGCTTCAGGTCCGCAGGGCGGTAGCGCAGCGAATACTGGGAGCGCAACTCTTCTTCAATGGAGTGAAATCCCTGCGCCACGTCCTCAATCCGATTGGGGAAGAAGGTGCGGCCGCCCGTCGCTTCGCTGATGCGTTCCAGCACCTCGTCGCCCTTGTCCTTCGAGGGCGAGACGTTGGTCGAGATCGTGTAGACAATGGTCTCGGCGCGCTGGCATTCCTTGATGGCGTCCTGCTCGTAGGCGTGGCTGTAATTGTCCTCGCCGTCGGAGACGACCACGATCGCCTTGCGAATTTCATCGCGCGACTGCACCGTGAGCATCTGGTCGCGGCAGCTTGCGTAGAGCGCGTCGAAGAACGCGGTGCCGCCACCCGGTCGAAGCTTATGGATGGCCTGGTTGAGCAGGTCGATATTGTTGGTGTAGTCCTGCGCGAGTTCCGTACGCACATCAAAGCCGGTAATGTAAGCCGCATCACCGCGATGCAGCACCTGCAGCAGGAACTCGCTTGCTGCGTCCTGCTCAAACTGGAAGCGCGAGCGGATGGAGTTGGAGGTGTCCAGCAGGATACCGATGCGCAGTGGCAGGTTTGCCTGCTGGGTAAAGCGGATCACGCGAGACGGTGGCCTCCCATCGTCCAGCAGGCCGAAGTTCTGCTGCTGCAGACCGGTGACGAAGTGACCCCGCTTGTCCGTCACGGTAAAAATCAGGCTCACCTCAGGTACGAAGGTGCTGATGCGAAAGCCCTGGTCTTCGGCGACTTCTGGCGTGCCCTGAACCGCCGCAGGCGTTTTCTGTTCCGCAGGCTTTGTTTGGGGCGCGTGTGCATTCACATCAGTGGCCGCAGGCGGCAAGGCTGTTACCTGACCTGCCACTGCTGTACCGGATTGTGGAACGCAGATCGCAGCGGAAAGGCCGAGCGCGAACACGGCAAAACTGCGTCGCAGCGTGGCGGGACGAAGAAGGAGCATCACGGGCGTTAGTTTACCAATCCTTGACGACGGCTGGCCGCTTGGCGGTAGGACGGCTGCGCTATGCGGTTTCGGAGCGAAGCTGCTCCAGAATCCGTTCGAGTTCCGGCGGCAGCGGCGCGTCAAATGCCAGCGGTTCGCCTGTGATGGGATGGGCAAGTGAAAGATGCGCTGCGTGCAGAAAATTCCGCGGGAGGGTAGGAGCTTCGGGGTCGCTGCCGGATGTCTCTGTTTCCAGTGCCGGAATGCGGCGCGGGGCACCATAAAGCGTGTCACCCACGACAGGGTGGCCGAGCGCCTTCATGTGCACGCGAATCTGATGAGTCCGCCCGGTTTCGATCTCAACGTCCAGCAGGGTGAAGTCACCGGCAGCGGTGTTCAGCCGTTCCAGCACGCGATAGTGCGTCACTGCCTCGCGGGCCGCGCGTTTGTTGCGGCGCGGCAGGTCGTCTTCGTCCCGCTCTTCGGGCGCGCGCAGCGATGGCCGCCCATGGCTGGCCGTGGTCAGCATGCTTTGGCCGCTCTGCACCGTCATGCGGGTGCGACGCACCGGGTCGCGCGCGATGGGTAGTGCAATGGTGCCCTGCTCACTGCGAACGGGCCGATGCACCAGCGCGATGTAGCGCTTCTCCAACGTGTGGTCGTGAAACATCCCGGCGAGGGCCTGGTGCGCCTGGTCGTTCTTTGCAACAAGAATCAGGCCGCTGGTTTCCTTGTCGAGGCGGTGCACGATGCCGGGCCGCAGCTCCCCTCCAACACGGGAGAGCCTTCCGCGAAAGTGGTGAAGCAGCGCGTTCACCAGAGTGCCGCTGTTGCGGGCATCGTCCGTGGCACCGCTGCCCGCGTGTACCTGCATGCCTGCGGGCTTGTCGATCACGGCCAGGTCTTCGTCTTCGTAGACGATGGTGAGCGGAATATCTTCAGCGAAGGCGCGCAGCGGCGCGGGCTGCGGTTCGCCGGTCACCACCACGGCGTCCCCTGGCTGCACACGGTAGCGGGCCTTCTCCGCGCGGCCATTCACGCGGACCTGATCGCTATCGATCAACAACTGCACGCGAGAGCGCGACAGGTCCGGCAGGCAGCGGGTCACGAACTGGTCCAGACGGGAATCGCGGTCAGTCTGGCCTGCGGTGATGGCCCGTTCGTCGCCCGTAACTGCGATGACTGCCGCCTCCGGCAGCAGGGCTTCGGCCTTTGCCTTGTGTGCAACAAGCGCGGCCTTTTCTGCCCTCTTTGCCTCTGCGGCGCGCTGCGCCCGCAGTTGTTTCGGTGAGGTTTGCACCTTGGTGCGGCGCGGCGTTCCAGTCCGCTGCTCGTTGACCGGAGCGATCTCTATCGTTGCAGGTTCCGCTAATTCTTCGGGGGAGCCATCCGCCTTATTGAGATCTGCGTCGAAGAGCAGTCGTTCCTGTTCCCGCCGTTGCGCTTCTGCAGCTTCCGCGGCAGAATCGCGCGCGGCGCGATACTCTGCGCGAACGGACTGGCGGCGCTTGCCCTTGCGGATCATGTTTTTACTAGGCACCGCTTTGCCTCCATTGCAGAAAGAACATCATGCCTGCCGCTGTAAGCAGCACCAGCACGATTTGATCGATTCGGAGAAAGCCCGGCACAGCAAGCTGCGGCATCAGGTAGGTGGGACGAAATTCGTCCGCGAAAAAGCGGCCTGCTGCTGCAAGCGACAACGCGGTTCCAAACGCGAGACCGTTGCGGTGCTGCTTCTGCAGAACAAGTGTGCAGCACGCTGCGGCGAAAGCGGTGAATACAGCAGCGTAGAGTGCGACGGGGTGGTGGCCCTCGTCACCCGGAACGATGTTGCCAAGAGAGAGAGTGGTGCGGCTGCCCAGGTCCGTCCCGGCGAAGAAACTGCCGAGGTGCAGAAATGTCGCGAACAGCAGTGCGGCGGGTGCAAGCGCGTCCAGTGTACGCAGCAGCGGCAGGCGCTGCACCAGTGCACAACCAAGCGCCATAAGTGCAGCCAGCAGCAGGCCAAACCTCGTCACGGAAGGCAGTGAGAGTACGAGCAGCGGATAAGCCCGAAAACTCTGAGGAGATTGCAGAACCAGCACCACTCGCGAAAGCACCACCGTTCCCAACGCCGTTGCCAGGCAAAGCGCATAGACCTTCTTCGGCGAGACACCCGCGCGAACCGCGCACCACTCCGCAAAAAGGACCGAAACAATGAGCCCGATGGCAGCGACGACACCATAGGTGGGAAGGGTAATCGAACCGAAGTGGGCCAGCCGGGGGTACACGTCTTCAGAATACGTGTTCAGGCCATGAAGGATGAGTAAGAGTGAAGACCGACCCGCTGGGCCGTGAGCGAAGCGCCGGTGAACCCGCCCTTAGACGGTGGGATTCAGCCGTGGCTCTTTAGGCATTCCGGACTGGCGGACACTGCACACCGAGCCATATCTACGAGCCGAACCCCTGTTCACTGAATGTTGGTTCAACCAGCGTTGTTCCCCCACCTGCTTTGCAGGCCGGTCTCTAGGGCGTATGCTACGCGGGGTCTTGGGAATGCGCAACCCGCGCCAGGGTGCGCCATGAGGAAGCGGCTGATTTATTGCAGCGATGCAATCTCGCTTGCAGATTTCGCTCCTGAATCGGCAGCGTGCTTCACCAGCTTCTTCAGCTTGGCGTCGATGTTGGTGTCCGTGCCGATGTCTTCGGAGGTAAGCGCTCCGTCCGAATCGATGATGAAGTAGTGCGGAATTGCATTCACCGCGAAGGCCTTGCCGATGGATCCGTCCACATCGCGGTACTGGTTCCAGGTCATGGCATGCGAGTCGATGAAACTTTGCCACTTCGTGACATCCCTGTCAGAAGACACGCTGATGATTTCGAACGGCTGCCCCGCGAACATCTTTGCGAGCTTCTGAATGTGCGGCAGTTCCCGGTTGCACGGGCCACACCACGTGGCCCAGAAGTCGATCAGCACGACGCGGCCGTCCATGTTGTCGAGGTTGAAGCGTTTGCCGGCTGCAGTGGTTACTACAACGGGCGGTGCCATCTTCATGCGCGCAAGCTCCGGGTGCTCTGCAAAGTTTTGAGCACGCGTCTGGAGCGCATGGTTCTTCGGAGCACGCCTGGCAAACTCCTGAAAGGCCGCTGACGCTTCCGTGTTCCTGTTCAGCAGCGCGAGTGCCTTGCCATCAAGAAAGTAAGCACCGTAGTCGTCTGCATCGTTTGCGATGGACTTTGCGAGGGCCGCATGCGCTGCCTTGAGCAGGCTGGGCTTGGGCTTGTCTGTTCCGGCCTGCCGCAGCAGGTTCTGGCCTTGGTAAAACTCCGCCGTCGATTTGTCGACCGGGGTTTCGGCTGCGGCTTCCATCTCGATTGCGAACTTGACCGCGTCCTTCGGGTCGTCCGAAGAACGGATCATGCCGTTGTAGCACTCCATGCAGTGGCCGCCCGCGATGCTGTTGGCTTTGCGCCACGCGTCTTTGGCAAAGGTCCGGTTTTCGGGCTGATGCTCAAGCGTCATGGCTTCGGCACTCGCCTTTTGGAACGCGGTGTTCGGGGAATACGCGGGTGCCGTTGCGGCAACGCCGACGGAAGAGGCTACAAAAAGCAGCGAGGCTGACCTGAGAGGAAGCACCGACGCAGGCTACGTCATAATTTGACAATTGGACAGAGAAAGTTGTGAGCTGGTAGAAGCTTCCGTCACTACACCGCGATCGGTTCGCGGTAGTGCTCTTCCAGTGCGCCGTCCAGCAACTCGGCAAGAGAGGACGCGCGTGTGCGCGTACGTTCCTCGGCCTGATCCACCGTCTGCAGCAGGTCGCGGTGGCGCTGCCGCAGTTCCATCAGTTCGTCTGCGATATTCAGGGCGGCGAGCACGGCAACGCGCAGCGTGTCCACGGTGGTGCCGTGCGCGGCCACGGCCCGCATCCTTCCGTCCACGTATTCGCCGAGTTCCGTGATGTGCTTTGCGTCCACTCCGCGCAAACGGTAGACCTGATCGTAGATGTCTACCGAAACCGAAGTGTCGTCGCCGTTCTGCTGCATGTGTGCGTCTTTCGATTCGTGAGACGAGATTGCGATTAAACCAGATCGTCGAGCTGTTTCAGCATGGCGTCCACGCGGGACTTCACCTGCTCACGTTCCTGGCGCATCGCACTAAGCTCGCTGGTCAGGCTGGTGTTCTCGTTGGAGGCGTGATCGAGCAGCTCCTTCAACGCAGAGACCTCCTGCTCCGCGCTGGCGCGTAGTTCGCGCTCTTTGCGGATCAGTTCCACCGTGCGCAGCACGCGCTGCTCCAGTGCCTGGAACTCGTCGACGCTTACGGTGTCGGTCATTTGTTCTCCTGATTGCGAAACGTTCAAGCCATCTCTCAGTCCGGAGTATAGAGTTTGAATGCCAGGAGCAACTGCCATTCGGCATGGGGGAATCAGGCGCGATACATGCGCAGAAAGCACTCGGGTCGTTCAGCGAGGACTTACTTTCGTTTCCAGGAGACGCCTTCTTTCCCGTCCTCCAGAATCACGCCCTTTTCCATCAGGTCTTTGCGGATCTCATCTGCACGGGCGAAGTTGCGGCGGCGACGGGCTTCGTTGCGTTCGCCGATGAGAGCTTCAATCTGCTCGCTGGAAAGACTCAGCGTGGTCAGCAGCTCCGATGCTATCTCGGCATCCCGCCCTTCTGACTTCGCCCACTCCACGGCATGTCGCGTGCTCTCGGCGTCGCGGTCTGTCAGCACGGCAAACACCGTGTCGAAGTCCTGCAGCAACTGCTGGACCGCGGTGCGCTGCTCTGGGCTGATGGTGGCGTTGTCCATTGCGATATTGCCTGCGCGCACCACGTCAAAGACCGAGGCACGCGCCTCGGCGGTGTTCAGGTCATTGCTCAGCGCGGCGTGGAAAGTCCTGTGCTTCTCCTCGATGAGCGTGGACAAGGCTCCATCTGCATGGGCAGAGGTATCCGCACGCGCCGTCTCAATTCTTCGTGCGAAGGTACGCAGCCTCTCGATGGCATTGGCGCTTTCGGTAAGGCCGTCGAAGGTGAAATTCATCTGGTGCCTATAAGGAACGCTCAACAAAAGAAAGCGAATCGCTGACGCGCGATAGCCCTTCAGCAGAAGGTCGCGCAGCGTGTAGAAGTTGCCCTCGGATTTGGACATCTTCTTGCCTTCGACAAGCAGAAAGCGCACGTGGAACCAGTGTCGTGCGAACGGCACATGCGAGGCCGATTCGCTTTGCGCGATCTCATTCTCGTGGTGCGGGAACATCAGGTCTTCGCCGCCGGCGTGCAGGTCGAAGCTGGGGCCAAGGTGTTTCATCGCCATGGCGGAGCACTCAATGTGCCAGCCCGGCCGGCCGCAGCCAAGCGGAGTGTCCCAAGATGCTTCGCCTGCTTTGCACGCCTTCCAGAGGGCGAAGTCGCGGGCGTGGTCTTTCTCGTACTCGTCCACGTCCACGCGGGCGCCGTCCTCAATCCCTTCCAGGTCCTTGCCGCTGAGCTTGCCGTAGTCCGGGAACTTTGCAATGCGGAAGTACCAGGAACCGTCCTCGGCACGGTAGGCGATGTCCTCCGACGCGAGGCGTTCGATCAGGCGGGTCATTTCCGGAATATTTTCGGTGGCGCGTGCCACGATTTCCGGCCGCTCCACCCCCAACGCATCCATGTCCTCGAAGAAGGCGCGCGCAAACTTCGCGGTGTACTCATGGATTGGGGTACCAGCCGCGTTTGCGTTGCGGATGATCTTGTCGTCCACGTCCGTGATGTTCATCACGTGCTTCAGGGCCATGCCGCGCAAACGGGCATAGCGGCGCAGCACGTCCACATGCAGAAAGGTGCGGAAGTTGCCGATGTGGCCATAGTCGTAAACCGTGGGTCCACAGCAGTACATGCGCAGGGTGTTGTCGAGCGCGGGCACGAGTGGCTCGGTACGGCCGCCAAGAGTATTGAAGAGTTCGAGGTCCATGCAGGAGAGGAGCGCAACGGCGGTCAGCCGGTCAGCCCTTCTGTTAGCCCCTGGGACTTGCGTACCGGCCCGAGCGGGTTATCTGCCCGCTCTGCCGCCGCAGTCATCGTCCTGCTGATTTTATCGGATAGGCGGTTTGGCTTTTCGATGAGCCGCTTCAGCCGAGGCGAAGCTGCGGCGTGGCGTGCAGGTCGTGCCCAGCGAAGTCTCTTTGGACGAAGTGCGGCCATGCCGCAGCGGCAATCATCGCCGCGTTGTCGGTGGAGAGTGCTGCTGGCGGAAAGGCCACGGCAAGTCCGGATCGGGTCGCAGCATCTCGAAATTGTCCCCGCAGCGCCTGGTTCGCGGCCACGCCGCCCGAAACCACGATGCGCAAAGCTCCGTGATGCCGCGCGGCTCGCATTGTCTGCTTGACCAGGTTCTCCACAACAGCGTGCTGGAAAGAGGCAATCAGGTTGAGCACCGGCACGTCACACAGGGCTCGTATCTCATCCAGCCCGGGTGAGGCGAGCGCGGCAATGGCTTGGTGCCGCTCCTCTGCCGCGGAATGCATCCCGTGCGTCTGTACGTAGCGCAGAACGGCAGTCTTGATGCCGCTGAAGGAGAAGTCGAAGCTGGGCTCCGCTTCCGTGCCGCGATTGATCTCCGTGAAGTTGAAGCGCACGGCCGTCGCATCGCCGAAGCTGCTGAGCCGGTCCATCCACGGCCCCCCCGGATAAGGCAGCCCGAGCAGTTTGGCGGCTTTGTCGTAGGCCTCGCCTGCCGCGTCGTCTACCGTGCGACCAATGTTGCGGTAGCGCCATACTTCCTTCACCTGCGAAGCGAGATACAGGTGCGTGTGGCCGCCGCTCACCACCAGCGCCAGCACAGGTGCTTTGTCGGGAGTACTTTGTTCTACCGACTGCATCAGCACGGCATGAATGTGGCCTTCCAGATGGTTGACAGCGATGAGAGGCTTGCCCAGTCCGAAACAGAGGCTCTTGGCAAACGAGACGCCTACCAGCAGCGCCCCCGCAAGGCCGGGACCAGCGGTTACGGCGATTGCATCAAGGTCTTTGTAGGCAAGGTTCGCATCGCGCAACGCCTGCCGCACCACCGGAACGATGTTGCGCAAGTGCTCCCGCGAGGCAAGCTCAGGAACCACGCCGCCATAAAGCGCATGCATGGCAACTTGTGAGCTGACCACGTTTGCCAGCACCTCGCGTCCGTGGCGAACCACCGCTGCCGCTGTCTCGTCGCACGAGCTTTCAATGCCGAGAATCAGGCCGTTGGACACTCCTCCATTTTAAGTTGCGGCTTATGTCCCGCTTGCCATGATCATTTCTGATGTGCGAATGGTCGTAAGGTACCTCGGGAACGTCTCTGAATACCCAAACCGCACTCGCGCATCCAAGGAAGTATGCAGGGCCTGAAGGAAGCCGTTCTAAGTGAAGAGTTCCGGGCAGCACTGCACGTTGTAGAGGAGTTGCGCGGTAAAGGTTACAAGGCGTACTTCGCTGGCGGTTGTGTGCGCGATCTGCTCCTGGGTGTTGTGCCGAAAGATTACGACGTGGCAACCTCCGCCCGGCCGGAGAAGGTGCTGCTCGGCTTTGTGAAGACGTTCGGCGTGGGTGCGCACTTCGGTGTGGTCATCGTGTGTTCGCCGGAAGAGCGCGGCTGCACGGTCAGGACGGAAGTCGCCACGTTCCGCCATGATGGCGTGTATGAGGATGGGCGCCGGCCTACGGAAGTCACCTATTCCGAATCGCCGGAAGAGGATGTGCTGCGCCGGGACTTCAGCATTAACGGCATGATGCTTGATCCGGTTGGTCTCTCGGCGATCAACTTGCACGCGAAGGTACTCGACTTTGTTGGCGGTCAGCGTGATCTGCAGGATGGACTGGTTCGCGCTATCGGCAACCCCGAGCGCCGCTTTGCGGAAGACAAGCTCCGGATGCTGCGCGCGGTGCGCTTCGCAGCGCGATTTGACTTCAAGATCGAGCCGGAGACGCTTAAGGCCATACAGTGGCAGGCCGCCTCCATCCATCAGGTGAGCAGTGAGCGCGGGCGGGATGAACTCACGAAGATGTTGACCGAGGGGCACGCGAAACGCGCCTTGGAACTGCTCGATGAAAGTGGACTTCTGCCGCACGTGCTGCCCGAAGTCGCGCGGATGAAAGGCGTGGAGCAGCCGCCCGAGTGGCATCCCGAGGGTGACGTGTGGGTGCATACGCTGCTGCTGCTCAGCAAGCTAGAGGCCGGGGTGAAACCAACCCTGGCGTGGAGCGCGCTGCTGCACGATGTGGGCAAGCCGCCGACCTTTCGCGCACCCGATCCAAACGACCCGAAGCCACGCATCCGATTCAATGGCCACGCAGAGGTAGGTGCGACGATCACGCGCGCGATCCTCAACCGGCTTCGCTTTTCCAACGAGGAAACGGACCAGATCGTTTCACTGGTGGCGAACCACATGCGCTTCGGCGATGTGAAAGCGATGAAGGAGTCGACCCTGCGGCGCTTCTTTCGCCTCCAGGACTTTCCTGAGCATTTGGCGCTGCACTGGCTTGACGTGACCGCCAGCCACAACCTTTTGGGCATGTACGACTATGCGAAGGAGCGCTTCTATGCCGTGCCTGAAGAGCAGCACCAGGCCCAGCCGCTGGTCACAGGACGCGACCTGATCGGTGCGGGGCTCAAGCCTGGTCCTCAATTTAAAGAGCTGCTGCGCGAGATTGAAGACGCCCAACTGGAAGGCAAGATCCGCACACGAGAAGATGGCATGGTGCTGCTGCAAACGTTGCTGGCAAGAGACAACGAACAAACAGGAGTGCAGGCTTGAGCGCAGAGAAGACGGTTATCGTGATCGGTGCAGGCATCGCCGGGCTTGCAGCGGCTGATACGTTGGCTAGTGCGGGCTACCAAGTCACAGTACTGGAAGCCAGCGATCACGTGGGCGGTCGCGTGCGTACCCTGCACGCAGGCGACAACGTCATCGAGCTTGGGGCGGAGTTCATTCACGGCCAGCCGCCCGATCTGCTGAAGCTGATCGACGAGCTTGGCCTGCGCAGCACCGAACGCAGCGGAGAGATGCTGTTCTACCGTGGCGATGGCACCTTCGAGCCCGAAGAAGAAGATGGGGACGAGAGCTCCTTTCCGGTGATGGAGCGGCTGAAGCGCTGGAGCGAAGCGCACCCCACCGAAGATATGAGCTTCAATACCTGGGCTGCACAGCAGGGTATCTCCGACGAGCAGTTGCAGGGAACGAAGGAGTACGTCGAGGGCTTCAACGCGGCAGATGCGGAAGAGATTTCCGTTCGCTCGCTCGCCGTGCAGCAGGCCGCGGAAGATGCCATGCATGGGCACACGGCGGGTGCAATCGATGGCGGGTACGTTCAACTTGCAGAGCGTCTTGCAGAAAAAGTGAAGCTTGCTGGCGGCAACATCCGCCTGCGGGAGCATGTCATTGCCGTGGATTGGCAGGCGGGCATCGTCACCGCTGTTCTTGCAGACGGCGAGCGCGTCAGCGCAGATCGGGCGATCGTCACGCTACCCCTGGGAGTATTGCAGGCAGGTTCGGTCCGCTTCACGCCGGAGCCGGGCATGGTGCTGCAACACGCATCCCGCATGAGTATGGGACATGTCTGCCGCATGGTGCTCGTCTTCAAGCGCCGCTGGTGGGCGGAACTGGATTCGCCGCAGAAGGACTTGCTTTCGCAGCTGTCTTTCCTCGTCCCATCCGAGCGCACGAGTCATAGGGAGCGTGCGCGGTTTGAAGTTTTCTGGACGCCTTATCCATCCACCGCGCCAACGCTTGCCGCCTGGAGCGGCGGTCCGGACGCGCAGAGATTTACCTCACTGGATGACCACGCCATCGCCCACATTGCCTGTGCCGACCTGGCCCGCATCTTTGGGCTGGACAAATCAACAGTGCTTGACGAACTGGCATCGCACCACCATCACGACTGGACGCGCGACCCGCTCGCCTGCGGTGCCTACTCGTGGGTTCCGGTAGGCGGGGTAAGCGCCTCCGCAGCCATGTGTGAGCCGGTGGAGAACACGCTGTATTTCGCCGGAGAACATACTGATACGACTGGTAACTGGGGGACGGTTCACGGTGCGCTCCGCAGCGGTGTGCGCGCCGCGGAGCAGATTCTTTCTCTACGACTAGGACCGGTGCTCCTATCAGGGCCAAAGGCCTGCTCCATGCCAGCCTGGGCCAAAGGCCCAGGTAGATGGATTTGTAAGAACACAGAGCGCTGAAGGCGCGCCCCATACCTAGGTGAAATGAAAGTGAGCGTCTACGCCACTTCGGCAACTGGCTCTTCCTTGGGAGTCGCAGACTTCGAAGCCGTAACGATTGCAACTGCCACAAGAATCACCCCCATCGCAATCCACTGCGACCCATGCAGCGCCTCATGCAGAAAGATCGAGCTAAGCACCACGGCGACAATCGGATTCACATACGCATACGTTGCTACCTTGGCGACTGGTACGTTCTGCAGCAGGTACGTGTAGCTGGAGTAGCCGATTAGCGAACCCGCAAGGGCGAGCCACAGCATGGCGTTAAACACGCCGGGTGTCCAGTGCGCCGTGTGCCAGCCACCCGCAGCCGTGCCGATCAGCACATTGATGGTGCCTCCGATCATCATCTGCCATCCCGAGGCAAGCATCGGATCTACGGAGGATGGGATACGGCCTGAAAGCAGGGAACCCGCAACCCATGCCGCAATGCCGAACGCGAGAATGACGCTGCCGAGGGTAAGCGCCTGGTCAGCGCCGGTGGAAGCTGCTGGACCGTGC
>CALMAP010000276.1 GCA_937859825.1 uncultured Terriglobus sp.
TTGCTGGAACGCTTGCACAAGCACCTCCAACATTTCAGAGGTTTGGCCTGGAGTGGCTTTACCGGCTCTCCAGAGAGCCCCGACGGTTGTGGCGACGCTACTTATACCTGAACCCTTATTACATATGGATGATTGCTGGACAGGCCCTAGGTCTGCAGTACTCACGCGACGGTAAGAAACCTATGCAACTGGAACGTTACGGCTAACCCAAGAGGAGATTGGCAATGCACATCATGATCACAGGCGGTGCGGGGTTTCTCGGGTCACATCTGGCCGATGCTCTCTTGCGCGAAGGGCACTCAGTTCTTGTAGTCGATAACTACATCACAGGCCGTTACAGCAATCTGCAGCATTTGGAAGGCAATCCTAAACTCACCACTCTGGTGCAGAATATTTCCCTGCCGTTTGATCCGGGGCCATTCGATTTTGTGTATCACATGGCGTCACCCGCCAGCCCATTCGACTACCTGGAGCATGGCATCGAAACCCTGCGGGTTGGCTCCGTGGGTACGATGCATGTGCTGGAATTGGCACGAAAGTACGACGCAGGCTTTCTACTGGCTTCTACGTCTGAGTGCTACGGAGATCCGCACGTACACCCGCAGCCGGAAAGCTACTGGGGCAATGTAAATTCCATTGGGCCGAGATCTGTGTACGACGAGAGCAAGCGCTTCGCCGAAGCAGCCACGATGGCGTGGCATCGTTATCAGGGCGTGGACACCCACATCGTACGGATATTCAACACGTATGGACCTCGCCTGCAGGCTCATGATGGCAGGGTGATCTCAACCTTTGTTCGACAGGCACTCGCAGGTGAAGATCTTACGATCTTCGGAGACGGATCACAGACGCGAAGCTTCTGCTTCGTGTCCGACGAAATTGACGGCATCATCCGGCTTTCGCGTTCGAATGAACACATGCCGGTGAACATCGGCAACCCTAACGAGTTCACGATGAACGAGTGCGCAGCCATGGTGCTTCGCCTGACCGGATCGAAGAGCGATGTGATCTATAAGCCCTTACCGCAAGACGACCCGAAGCAACGCCGCCCCGATATCACCAAGGCCCGTGAGTTGCTGGACTGGTCGCCTAAGGTGCAGTTAGAGGAAGGGCTCATGTTGACGATTGAAGCGATGAACCAAGAGATGGTTGCGGAAAAACGTCGTGAGCCAGTATTGGCTACGTTGTGAGTACGCGATACGCGTGCTGGATAGGAGAAGGACATGGATCGCGCTGAAGATGGACGAAACAGCATGCAGGCTCAGTGCGCAAGGCGGGATCCAGTTCCTCGCAGCACGTTCCACGGTGCGTCAACAATTACAGCGAATGATGTAAGCGCGCGGTTTGGACGCCGGCTGAGGGAGCTTAGACGAGCAAGAAATATGACACAACTTCACATGGCGATTCATTTCGGCATTGATCGCAGTTTTATTTCGGATGTTGAACGCGGAAGAAAGTCCATTTCGTTGCCAATGATGGAAGTAATTGCACTGGGTCTTGACATGAGTCTGTCAGAACTATTGCGCAGCTTGTAAAGCA
>CALMAP010000277.1:0-2792 GCA_937859825.1 uncultured Terriglobus sp.
AATCATGTAGTAACGCTGGACGAGCATGCCGTATGTGAAAAAGGCTCCCGCAAAAAATCAACCACAATCCTGCGACTACTCGATACCAGAGCGCGAGTATGCAAACTGGAAAGGGCGTGGCCAATGCCAACGTCATCGCGAGCACTTCCTGAGAGCAGTCGTTAGCACCAACGACGAACAACGCACCTGAATAAACGGCACAGCCTCCCAGGCTTGCCAATATCCCAAGTCCGAACACCCCCGCACTGATCGCGCGTTTCACCTTCTGCTGCATGTCAGTAACGATAAACGCGGTTCTCGGAAGTGAAATGCCGTAGCTGACGAGAAGCCGACTTCGCAGTACCGAACATACAGAGCTGCTGTTCCGCCAAATGTTATGTGCCCTCACGCTTTGACATGAGCCATCTGGTTGGGTCACGATACTTATGGACGTGCGAAAGTCACAGCCCGGTCGGTAGTCCGGGCGACGTTTTGCGTTCGTGCAGCTCACTCGTCTACGGAAGACGCGGAGCGACCTGTACGTCCTTTCCCCACCCTGGGGAGAGGAGCGTCTGTGCAAATCGCGAAATGGATTATTGCCCTGATTGCTATTTTTCAACTTTGGAGGTTTCGTAGCGGATGCGCTCGTGCCTGCTACTGCAAAACAGCATCTTTGGAATCCTCTCTGGCCTCCACATGCCAAGTTTCATAACGGGCAAACGATGCTCATGGGAATCCTAGGTGGCTCACTCTCACTGGCTATCCTGTTTGGTTTCCGACCTCTTACGTTTCCACTCTTTCTGATCGCAGCTATAGCCGCGGCAAATTACTTTGTCGCTATGGTCTTTGCTCCGTTCTTCCCTGGTACCGGATGGACCGACCCCGAGTTCGCAGCTGAAACAGGTCGTCCGCTGGGGCTTGCGCCTCAGCAACTTGTTTCCTATGTGGTATGCGTCGTCGTGCTTCTTGCGGTCGGTCTGGCGTACTCATGACAGCCGAGTTACAGGTGATGAGCGCATTGTCTTGAACGCGCTCATCACTTTGCCTGTATTGGTCACGAGAACGCCGTTAGCGGAACTTGGGCCGCATCCCGGCCTCTGGCAAGCCGCTCCTAGGCCGCGTTACTGACGACGGGGCGACTTAGCGGGAACGATCGTGGCTCCTTGTGGCCGGAGATTGCTGGTTCTGGTCGCGAACGCTTTACGTGCTTCTGAATGAGCGCTCCTGAGATCATCATTGTCACTGCAGCGAAAGCAATGCTGAACGCAATCCATTGATGAAGACGGCGCGACTTGATCGGCTCGCTCTCTTGTGTGGTCCAGAGCAAAGATTTGAGAAGGGAACGCTGGTACCACAGGATGACAGTTAAGAAGATGCAGATGAGACCTGAAATGAGAAATGGCCCATAGTCGTTGACCAAAATGAAGATGTTGATCAGGAGGATGTTCGCCATGACCGGAAGCATTGTGAGCGCGCCCAAAAGAGTAGTCCTTCGGAACAAGAGCAGAGTTCCGCGTGACCCCAAGCAGAACTGCGTAGCCTTGGGAGTAGCCAAAGTAAAACCACGTAAGTTGGTAACCGCTCAGGGAGTCGACCGGTTGCCGAGCAAGCTGGGATTGCATGTCGAACTGCAGATGAAGAAGCTTGCTGATGCCATACGTGTACAGCATGAAGGCGCAGAAGTAGCGGAACCACGCAAGCGGCAAAGGGTATCCTTTGGCTGGTGAGTCCGACATCTGCTGTTCTCCTGTCCCGTTTAATAAACAGTGCAGTTGGTATGAGATACGGGAGACCTTGAGGCATTGTTCCAATTTGTTAGGATGAATACCGAGAAACGCCGTTGGCGAAAGTTGACTCGGTCGGCCGTGCCTTGTTGCCGGCTCCGGCCGGATTGCTCACGAGAATGCGACTTCTCGGTGCTTAAGCACAAGCTGGTGCGCTTGACGAGCCACTTGGACAACCCAAGTCTGCGGCTTTGGAATAACTTCTGCCCCTGCCCCGAAGGACAGAGCCACAGCTCTCCTTCGTGCATCATCTCTACCATTGATAGATAAGGAGAAGATTGTGCTTCTGATTACGGGTGCAACAGGCAACAACGGGATGGAAATCATAAAGCGGCTGGCAGAACGGGGTGAATCTATCCGAGCCATGGTTCGCAAATTGCCAGAGCAAAAAGATGCTCTTCCCACCGGCGTCGAGTTTGCCATTGCAGACTTTGACGATGCAGATAGCGTGCGTAGAGCGCTAGCGGAAGTAGATCGCGCATTCTTAGTCACGCCCTCTTCGGAGAAAGTAGAGGAGCAGCAGCTTCGTTTCGTCGATCTCGCCCGTGAAGCCGGGATAGATCATGTCGTCTACCTGTCTCAGCTTCACGCAACGCCAGACTCACCTGTGCGCTTCCTGCGCTACCACGCGGCCGTTGAAGAGGCGCTTGCCAGATCCGGGATGGCATTTACAAATTTGAGACCTAACCTCTACATGCAAGGACTGCTCCTGTTTAAGCAGTTGATTGAGTCTCAAGGAAAGATCGCCGCTCCGGTAGGACAGGCTCCTGTCAGTGTCGTGGATGTGCGGGATATCGCCGCTGTCGCGGTCGCGGCGCTGACGGAATCTGGGCACGAAGGCAAGTCGTACGATATCACAGGACCTGAAGCGTTGACTCACGCGCAAATGGCCGAGAAGCTGGCGCAAACCCTCGGCAGGCCAGTTGCTTTTGAAAATATCTCAGGCGCCGCGATGAGGGAAGCCCTGCTGAGCTTCCACATGCCCGAGTGGCAGACAGACGGACTCGTCGAAGATTATGAGCATTACAG
>CALMAP010000277.1:2802-5702 GCA_937859825.1 uncultured Terriglobus sp.
CGTAGGAGATGAGTGAATCCCCAGTCATCTTCCGCCAGAACGAGAATGAGCCGTGGCAAAAAGCGTGTCATCACGAACCGACAGCAGATTCTGACAGCAGCTCGTGAAATCGGCGCGCAGGACGGCTGGAAGGCAGTTACGATCCGGGCATTGGCGGGGCGTCTTGGCTATGCCGCGCCTGTGCTCTATGAGCACTTTCGAAACAAAGAAGACGTGCTGACGCAACTCGCGGTTGAGGGTCTAGAAGACCTTAAGCGCGAGTTGCGAAAACAGATAGATGCAAAACCGGAGATGGTGATTTTTGTGCTGGCGGACCGGTACTGGTACTACATGATGGAACAAGTCAGATGTACCGCCTCATGAACGGTATGTACGGAGTACCCATCGAAGGCAAGGTAATTGGAGCCGCTGCGAGAGAGGTTTGTGAATTAACCGGTCGTGCGATCGAGTACTGGCTGGCAGCACAGACAGTTGGGTCTGGGATGATCAACGCAACAGCCTTGGATGAGCTTACAGATGCCGTATGGGCATTGCTGCACGGTATGCGAGCTTCTATCTCAGCCGCGCCGCGCGATTCGATTCAAAACAGGTAAGGCGAGCGGTGTTGCAACTCCTACTCGGGGCGGTTTCAAGCGAAGAGTTTCACAGTGATCCTTTGACGATGCATTAAGTCCTAATAGCCGTCGCCCACGTCATTCCACGTGGAAGAAGAGTATAGCGAAGGTGGGCAGATGAGAACACAGGAGCTTGCGAAGGCGGGGCTTCGACAAGCCCGTGCCCTTTCGGCGACAACAGGTTCAGGTACTCCTCGTACGGAGCTTGGTCCGTTCGGGCTATCAGTCCCAACTAACGCTCTTGTGCAAACTGATCCAAGCCAGTTACCTGATCGAGTTTCGGAAATGGCCCGGGTAGGTTCCGAAATGCGGTTCTCGTCCGTTGAGATCTGCAGGACCGCAAACTGCCCGGCAGGATCACTTTGAATAATCCGACGTGTCAGGACTATCTCACATTAGGCTGCAGAGTTTTTGTTCGATACGTGCCGGGTCTGCATTTCACGATTCGGGCAAATGCCGCGCTGAAGGCACTTTCCGAGTCGTAGCCGACACATGTTGCGATCGTCGCTATGCTCTTACCACCTTCCAAAAGCAGTTCACAGGCAATCTGCATACGCCAGTTCGCCAGGTAGACCAGCGGAGACACACCGACCGTTTTCTTGAACACAAGAGCGAAACCGGAGCGTGACATCTGTGCGAGTCGGGCCAACTGATCCAACGACCAGTTGCACTGGTAGTCCGTTTGCATGGCTTCGAGAACCCTGGATAGGCGTGGATGCGCAAGAGCCCGCAGCCAGTTCTCTTCAGCAGTTGATGAAGTGACATAGAGACGGAGCATCTGCAGAAGGATAATCGGGGCGAGATGACTCAGGACCAAGGAGCGCCCGAGACCGACGTTGCGCATTTCTGCGTTGAATCGTTCAAGGCTCCACCGGAACGCCGCAGCATCATTCGAGCTACCGTCGACGTGAATGATTGGCGGAAGGCGATTGAACAGGAGAGCCGGCAGGTGCCCCTGAAATCGGAAGATGGTGCCGATTACATAGAACTGTCCACCACCATTGCAAACAGCAACACCTTCTTGGGCGTGCATGTAGAGCTGTTCCGCGGATTCTCGTTCCGGCCGGGAAAGGTCGCTGCCAAGCGTAAAGGACTTTCCGCCAGTCAATAAGAAGCAATCGCCGAATCTGAGGCGCACGTTGTGAACCGCGCCCACCGACAACCAGCATTCTCCCTTTTGCACGACGTTCAACGTAAATCCTTCGTAGGCCGGGAAGTCGACGGCCCATTCGCCGCCAGCGTCCAGCGCAACGCTGATAAAGGCGCGCAGCTTCATGGTGGTCAACGCTGTCGACAGGGGATCATTTGTGTTCAGGACGCTGTCTTCATTCATGGGCACTAGACTCCTGAGCATGAAAAGTGGACTGTAAAGTATTGTCACTCCAGCTCAGCCGCTCCATCCTAAAACATATGCAGAATCAGGAAAAATACACTTCTGCGGTCTTGCGTATCGCAGTCGTCGGCGTGGGATCTATCGGAAGCGCTTTTGCGTTTCAACTCGCTCAGGCAGGTGGACATCAGGTGACGGCAGTCGCCCGTCCCGGCTCGCTTCGGCTTGAACAACTTAGAAATCACGGCGGCATCGTGAACACTAAGCAAGAGCGCGCAGAGCTTCAGGTCACGGAGAGTCTTGATGATCAGGTGCCCTACGACCTTGTTCTTGTGACGCTGCTCGCTCATCAGGTCGGGGCGGTACTACCTGCCCTGCAGCGCAGCAGGGCGAAGGCAATTCTATTCATGTTCAACAACTTCGAGCCGGAGCAACTGAGAGATGCTGTGGGCGCGGAGCGGTGCTCTTTTGGCATGCCGTTTCTTCAGGCTAGTCTCGATCCGGAAGGCAAGCTGAGCGCGAAGATCGGAGCCGCCGGTCAGAAAAGCAAGATCAGCAACCAGAAATGGGTAGATGTCTTCACCGCGGCAGAACTTCCGGCGGTCTTCGAATCGAACATGATCTTATGGCTGCGCTGTCACGTTCCCTTGGCAGCTGCCTTCGAAAGCGTCAGCGTGGCTGCCATGAGACGTGAAGGTGGAGCGTCCTGGAGCGAGGCCATGGTGATCGCCCGTGGTGCGCAGGAAAGCTTCAGCCTGATTCAGCGGCTCGGCTACAGGATCTATCCATCAGGAAAGGTTTTTCTACATGCAGGCCCTACGTGGGTTCTTGCCGGCATGCTCTGGGGTATGTCGCGCATTCCGTCTTTCCGTGAGCTGCTTGCTACAGGCGTAACTGAGTGCCGCGCCCTCGTTGACGTTCTTGTGGCGAGTGCGTTCCGCAATGAGCTCTCGATC
>CALMAP010000277.1:5712-7553 GCA_937859825.1 uncultured Terriglobus sp.
AAACGGCTCCGAGTGCCAGCCCCAGCCCGTCATTCTTGGTAACGAAACATCCGGCCTGCAGGCTCCGTGCTCGTTGATGACAACTGCGACTGCAATACTATTCTGAAGAGAATGCTACCAGCGCTACGACCTCCTCTGACGTATCGCCAACGATAACTGCTGAGGAGCAGATGGTGCCTCTATCTGCTCCTCTAGCGATCAAAGGGCCGCAGTAACGGCACTGGCGAGAGTCGCCGTCGGTTTGCCGATTAGCCTGCTCAGGTCGTGGGAAGAATCATCCAGCTCACCTTTTGCTGCTCCCAGATCAGCATCGGCGAGGGCACCGGCAAGAGGAGCCGGTAAGCCGAAGCCGCTAAGGGCTGCCGCGTAGTCGTCTCCGGACAGATTGTTATAGATCACTTCCTTGCCCGTCTGTTTCGATATTTCTTGAGCCAACTGAGCAAGAGAGTACGACGTGTCTCCGGCCAACTCATACACTTTGTTGTCGTGACCGGGAACTGTCAGCACTTCAACTGCCGCTTGAGCGTAGTCGGCGCGCGTGGCTGAGGCGAATTTTCCCTCACCGGCCGCGCCAAGCACAGCTCCATACTGTACTGCAGGCCCCAGAGCTTCCGTATGATTTTCCAGGTACCAGCCATTTCTCAGAAGGACGAACGGGATACCGGACTCGCGAAGGTACTCCTCAGTCTCCCTGTGCTCCGGGGCTAGAACCAAGGTGCAGGTGTCCGCACGCAGGATGCTGGTGTAGACGAAGAGCTTGACTCCTGCAGCCTTTGCGGCATCCACCACGGCCTGATGCTGCGGTGTACGTTGGCCTACCTCACTCGACGAGATGAGCAAGAGCTTATCGACTCCGGCGAGTGCCAGTCCCAGCGTTTCCGGTTGAGAGTAGTCCCCTTTACGGACCTGTATACCCTGTGACACGAACGCTTCAGCCTTCGCCGGATCGCGCGCGATCGCCACAATTTCAGAGGCAGGCACCTTCTTCAGCAGGCCCTCGATGACGTGGCGACCCAGCTTTCCCGATACTCCTGTGACAGCAATCATTGCTATTCTCCTTGTTCTAGTTGTTCATCGTTGATGCGGATCAGTCTTCAATACGAGTGGCGGTTGCAGTGCCAGCACCAGTGAAGACGACTCGTCCAGTTTTGTCTGCGAATTGGATTCCAAGCTGCGTCTTCAGCTCTGTGTGAAACCCATTGATCGTCACCAGACCAATGGTCGTCGCGACGCCATACTGCGATCCGTCTTGGTTATAAAGAATCTTTTTGTAGGTGTAAGTAAAGCGGTTTTTCGCCACCTGTTTCCAAGCGCCATGGCCGTTGCTGGCGATGGCGATACCGACGGCCCCGCCGAAGGGAGTAGGACCCGGATAGTCGCTTTCAACGAGCAGACCGCCTTGAGTGAACGTGATAAGAGCTGGGATTGGAGGACCAAATCCAGGCACGTCATAGGTGAACTGCCAAGAGCCGGCGAGCGGCTCGATCTGTTGCAGTAGGTTCTGCGCTCCCTCTAGAGATTGCGCTTTGACGGTGACGGGCAAGGCACACAGAACGCCCAGCATGGCGGCCGTGACGAGTTTTATGCATGTTGTTTACTTCCTTCTTTAAGTGTCGATTGCGTAGAGGAATGGAGACAGTTACTCGTTCGCGATCGTGACTGCCTGACCGAGGTACTGGTTTGAAGTGAGCTGCTGCAGCATGAAGGCGGCTACATCAGCCCGGGTGATTGAGTGTGCAGTCTCATTCCGTTCCGGGGAGAATACCCGCACGTCGCCCTTAGCAGGCTCATCGCTCAACACTGCCGGGCGGAGGATGATCCAATCGAGGTCACTCTTCATC
>CALMAP010000278.1 GCA_937859825.1 uncultured Terriglobus sp.
ACATTGAGGACCTTCCAGCAAGCAGACGTTCTTCGCCGGCATGACCCACACACGGGCGTTGATTGGGCCGCAAGCGCGGCCATATTCTCTCTATGAAGCCGCCTATGCTGACCACCTCGACCGGACTGCAGGGTCTAGACGCGACCAAGCTGCGCCCCGGCGACGTAATCCTTAGCGCCGACAATTCGCCCACTAGCCAGGCAATCCGTAGCCACACCCGCTCTGATATTTCGCACGCGATGATTTACGTGGAGAGTCACTCAATCATCGAGGCGAACAACACCGGGGTCCACGCCCGCAACACTCAGAGGCTACACTACCCTGCTGACCGTGCTCTGTATGTGCTCCGCCCCCGCGAACCTCTGACACCTGCGGAGGCCCAGACGGTATGCGACTACGTCCGGAGCAAGGTCGGGTCGCAGTACACAATTTTGGAGGCGGTCCAGTCGATTTCGCCGATCCGGGCGAGAGCTAGCCGCCGCCAGTTCTGCTCTCGGCTGGTCGGCCAAGCCTACGCCGCCGCTGGCCGCCCTCTCGGCGGCGACCCGGACTATCTTTCGCCGGGCGATCTCCTTCGAAGCCAAGCCTTCGAGCATGTCACGGATGCGACGATCGCGATCGACGAGAGTGCTTCAGCCCGCTGGGCGAACCATGAGGATATGACCGCCGCGATGGTGACAGCAACTAACGCGGTCCTGGCCGACGTCCGCAAGCTCGACCCTGCGGTCCAGACGTTTGATGACGTTATCGCGCTTTTGATCGCCGAGCCCGAGCACGATGCCGCAGTGCTCACCGCGTACGAGGCCTCAGGCTACCTGGAAGTCTGGCGTGCCTCAGTGGAGGCGACGCCATGGCAGTACAGCCTCCTCGCCATGTCCGACGCCGCGCGAGGCTCCCGGGATCAAGTCGAGGCCTACTGCCTCGACACCCTGCGGAATGTGGAGGGCTCAGATCGCTACGAACGCAACCTGACAGGCTACGAAAACCTACAGCAGCAATACAATCTGCGGACTTTCGCCCGCTTGCGCCAGCTTTACGCGCAACTCGTCCGCCTCCACACGCAGCGGTGGGCAGTGGCGCTGGCCTGGCTGCGCGCCCATGCTCCGAGCCTCGTCTCCGGCGGCAAGCCTCACACCGAAGAATGGTTCGCCGCCTTGCAGCTGCGCAATCCCACTCAGGCAGCGATGTTCCGCGCCACCCTCGCGGCCGCGGATACCACGGAGGGCTGCTCCATCTGCGCGTATGATCCAGCGGGCATGGAGCGAAGCCGCGCCATAATGCCGGAGTCGGCCAACCTGAAGTATGCCTCCGATGCGTATGCCGCGGCCAAGGGTGCGGATGCTGTCCTGATCCTGACCGACTGGGCGGAGTTCGCGAGCCTCGATCTGGCAAAGCTGAAAGAGACGCTGCGCTATCCGATTCTTCTGGACGGCCGTAACCTCTACGATCCGCAAACGGTGGCCGATCTGGGTCTCAGCTATGTAAGCGTAGGCCGGCCTGCCGCGCATCCGTTGCGGCAGGAAGTCGCAGTCGCGAAGTAAATCGCCGCAAGGGAACGTGGCCAGTAGCCGCGTGAGGGGGAGTGTGTCGAAGCAGGTTTGGGAACGTGTTCTGGTAACCGGGGCCGCAGGATTTCTCGGTTCGCATCTGTGCGATGCGCTGCTCGCAGAGGGCGCGAGTGTGGTCGGTGTCGACAATCTGGCGACTGGATCGCTTGACAATCTAAAGCACCTTGCGAGCGAGTCCCGCTTTACCTATGAGCAGGCTGACATCTGCCGCCCCTTCGATTACGGCGAAGTCGACTATGTCTTCAACTTTGCTTCCCCTGCCAGCCCTGAGGATTACATGCGCCTCGGACCGGAGACGCTGCGTGTCGGCTCAGATGGCACGGTGAACGCGCTTGAGGTTGCAAAGCGATATGACGCCGGTTTCCTTCATGCCTCTACTTCGGAATGCTACGGCGATCCGCTGCAGCACCCGCAAACCGAAGCGTACTGGGGCAATGTGAACCCGATCGGGCCACGCTCCGTCTATGACGAGGCCAAGCGGTTTAGCGAGGCCACTATCATGGCCTACCATCGCTACTACAGGATGCGTACAGGCATGGTGCGCATCTTCAATACTTATGGTCCCCGGCTGCAGCCGAACGATGGCCGAGTGATCTCAAACCTGATGATGCAGGCGCTCCGGCGTGAGCCGCTCACGATTTACGGTGAGGGCAAGCAGACGCGTTCCTTCTGCTACGTATCGGACCTGGTTCGTGGCATCGTCGCCCTTGCACATTCCGGCGAGCCCCTGCCGACAAACATCGGGAACCCGCAGGAGTGGACCATCCTCGACTGCGCAAAGACAGTGCTGAAAGTGACCGGTGTCGATGTCCCCATCACCTTCAAACCCATGCCGGAGGACGATCCGAAGCAGCGCCGCCCCGACATCACCAAGGCAAGGGAACTACTCGGGTGGGAGCCCCAGGTGCCCTTGCGAGAGGGCCTGCAGAAGTCGTTGGAATACTTTCAATCCAAGGTGCAGTAACTCTGCCAGAAATGCTCCCAAAAGGCCCGGCATGTACCGGGTCTTCTTTGTGAGGGCAGTTAGTTCAAATCGTTCGACGAGTGCAGCCGTGGGTACCACTTCACCTGAAAGCTGCCGGTATCGTTCGTATTGGTGCCCCGATTCAGCGGTCCAGCCGGGTTTGTTGTCGTAAAAAACGGCGCGCGCCAGATCTCGTGCTGGTACCAGGCAGTAAGTTCCACATTGGGGCGAATCCGCTTGGTCAGATCGACCCGAAAATCATCCTGCGTACTGCCGTACTGAATGAAATCTTTCGCGTTCTTTTTACGCAAGTAGCCGACGCTGATCCACTCGTTGCCGGACAGGTGATACGTGACCGTGGCGTTGCCGCCTTTTCCTTCGCGCCCGATCCAGTCGCCCATGAGAAAGCCCTTGTTCGTGTAGGCCTGTCGTTGAATGGTTTCGTAGTAATTTCCCTGGCCAGCAATGGAACGGGAGGTTACGTAATCGGTGTACACACCTTCCACCCGCAGATCCAGCTTCGGCGCATAAGGGAGCCGCGAGAGATAGATGCCCGGCCTCCAGCCTGCGCGCCGCGGTGCCGACAGAGGGAAGACATCATCGTGCGTCGTCGAGTCTGCATACAGCGTCAGGAGCTTCGCTGTGTAAGGCACTCGCCAGGAGAAAGTCACGCTGGAGAAACGCGCGCCGGGATCGTTGCGGCTGTATTTCTCCTCAGCCGTGGTGTCGTTAATGTCGAAGAAGCCTTTCAGGAAGGTATGGAGCGTGACCGGCTCGTGGTCTTTGCCACCAAAGACGATCGTGCGCTGCAGGCTAACGTCGAGAGTATTGAAGAGTTTCCCGGCAATAATCTCCGAGTGCGCCCAAGGCGAGTTCGGGTAGGTATGGCCCTTCAGGCTGCCGATGAAGAAGTCGTAGCGAATGTCTCCAAGCACGTAGCTCACATAGGGGATGTGGAGCGGTTCGACGCGATTGATGCGAAAGGTGTACATGTTTTCCGCGTTGTTGGACCAGGCCATGGCACCGCCCTGTCCGGGACCAAGCCAGGCATCGGTCTTGCCGAATGAAATCTCGTGCCCATAGACGTGAGCGGAGAGATTTGCTTCAAGAATGCGGAAGTTGTTCTGCGAAGGAAGCACGCCTTCCGGCGTGGTGTCCTGCGGACGGTTAAAACCGTCATATGGAATCTGATCGAGCTCGGAAAGCGCTCTGGCCTGCGAGAATGTGTAGCCGTTGTAGCTCGGAGCGTGCTGGTACTCTGCACGCACATAGAGCGAAAACGGCCCTTTTTCCGCCAGTGCTGAAAAGCCATCGTAGGTGTTGAAGCCGTTGGAGTACGGGCGCCCGTAGTCGTTTATGAAGGTCTGTCCGACGTGCCAGCTATCGCGCAGGGTGGGCCCGCTTACCTGCCGCATGCCGGCATAAACCGATTCGATGCCGTAGAGCAGGCCACGTTTCTGTGTGCCACCCGAATCAGGCTCCGACTCCAGCGCCTCTTCCAGCTTGTTGAGCAGCTCGATTGCTTCCACGTTGCCGTCAGATCGCACGTCACTTTCAGTCTGTTCCAGCATGTGCAGCGTGCTGCGGCGCGTCCATGGCCGCATGCTGATGTAGGCCGTGTTCAGGTAGCCCATCGAGTAGAGCCGGAGCAGGGCAGGGTACATCCAGCTATCGACTGGGATGTAGGCGGAACCCAGTTGGTCTTTCGTCACGATCTGTGTACCGTCGTACGCATTGCGGGCAACGACCGGCCTTTGCAGAGTGGGTGCCGCTGCAACAGCAGGCGGAGTCTGCGGATCAATGGGTACGGGCGCAGCTTCCGTAGGCTGCGTATGCGGTTTCTGTGCAGGAGCTGGTAGATAGGCGGGCCGTGCCGGTATTGGCGCATCAGGAGGCTGCACACCGGGCGCAGGCGTTGCTTCCACAGGCGGAAGCGGTTTGGGCGTGGGAGCCGGTGTGCTCTGTTGCGGAGTGGACTCGGTTGCCGCTTGAGCGAAAGAGACGGGCTGCGTCATGAGAACAGACCCGACCGTAATGACTGCGAGATGAGATGCCCTCGCGCGTGCGAGCCGGGACAGGCGACGGGGAACGCTCTGGAAATGGGCCACGAGGTAAGTCTAATTGCTCCAGCGAAGCGGAAAGGCATTGTGAGCGTTGCAGCGGATTACCTTGAAGTGATTACTTCAACAGACCGCGCCGTTGCAGGTGCGACTCCAGTGCTTTCACCGGGTCTATGCTTCCGGGCAGGGTCACAGCACGAAGCACCACGCTGCCCCACCGATTGCGCGTCCGCACCATGGACTCCTGCATCACACGGCAGACGGCCACTGCGTCTTCGGCGTCTACCTGGACGATCTCGACATTTTCAGGCGCCGTCATTGTTTGCCGAGGTCGGTTCGGCTCTTCACGCAGCATCAGAATCAAGGGAAGGACGTGTTCTCCCGCCAGGCGCATCGCTTCTTCGACAGGCGTACCCGGTTGCAACACGGCAAGTGTGACTGGGGCAGTATCGTCCGGATGAGAGTAGTGGTTCTGCGCCAGCGCATAACCCGCGGCGAGCACGGCGATGCTGTTCCGTTCCGCGCTCTGAACGGTGCAAGGCAGCGAGTCCGGTCGGAACGACAACTCTTTCCCTTGTGCCAGCACCATCTGAGCCCACGGCTGCTCACCCTCGGTCATCAGCACGTCTTCCGTGCCCAACTGAAGGAGCGCTGCGGCAAGTACTGCCACCGGCCAGGTGCTCGCCCGGGCAGCGGAAGAGCGGGAAGCCGCGTGCCGGGCAGTCTGTAAGCGCACCATCGTCTGGTGCAGGGACAACATCTGTGCGTCGCTGATCAGCGGCTTGCCCAAACATCTCTCCTGTGGTGGTTTGAAGTGCAGGCCGCCGTTGACTGCGACGGTTAGGTGCGCGCCGGGTCGGCCGCGTCCACACGAATACCCAGATCCGTAAACGCCTTCTCGACGACCTTGGGCTTGATTGCACCATCACGGGAGAGCTTGGAGAGGGTAGCCGCAACGATTGCGTTCGCGTCCACCTCAAAGTGGCGGCGCAGATACTCGCGATTGTCCGAGCGGCCGAAACCGTCGGTGCCGAGCGTCACAAGGCGCGAACCGAGCCAGGGTGACAACGCATCCGGCAGCACCTTCATGTAATCGCTCGCGGCAACAATGGGGCCCTTCGCATCGGCGAGGGTAGCCAGCAGGTAGCACTCACGCTCCTTTTGCGTGGTATGCAGGCGGTTCCAGCGCTCCGACGCAAGCGCATCGCGGCGCAGCTCCACATAGCTTGTTACGGACCAGACATCTGCCTCGACATTGTAGGTTTCGCTCAGAATCTGCTGCGCTTTCAACACCTCATTAAGAATCGGGCCTGAGCCGAAAAGCTGTGCGGTGGCAGCGCCTTTGAGCGCTGGTTTGCACTTGTACAGACCACGCACGATGCCTTCGCGCACATCGCGGTCGGCCGGCATCTCCGGCTGCGCATAATCCTCGTTGTACATGGTGATGTAGTAGAAGACCTGCTCGTCGTCCTGGTACATGCGCCGAAGGCCGTCCTGCACGATGGTGGCGAGTTCATAAGCGAAAGCCGGGTCGTAGCTGAGGCAGGTCGGCACGGTGGAGGCAAGTACGTGTGAGTGTCCGTCCTGATGCTGCAGACCTTCGCCCAGCATCGTGGTGCGGCCTGCGGTGCCACCCATCAGGAAGCCTTTACCGCGCGAATCGGCGAAAGCCCACACCATATCGCCGATGCGCTGGAAGCCGAACATCGAGTAATACATGTAAAACGGCACGGTGGGTACGCCATAGTTGGCATAGGCTGTTCCTGCTGCGGTGAAGCTGGCCATGGAACCTGCCTCGGTGATGCCTTCCTCGAGAATCTGGCCGTCCTTCTCCTCGCGATAGCTCAACAGCATGTCGCTATCATGCGGCGTGTACTTCTGGCCTTCGCTGGCGTAGATGCCCACCTGCTTGATCGCGGATTCCAGGCCAAAGGTACGCCCTTCATCCGGCACGATAGGCACGATCAGCTTGCCGACGGATTGGTCCTTCAAAAGCGCCCTGAGGATTGCCACGAAGACCATCGTCGTGGAAACGGCGCGGCCCTTCGATCCGCCAAGCCATTCCTTAAAGAAATCCAGCGGCGGTGCCGCGAACTGGACTGGCTTTACTTCGCGCTTTGGTAAATAGCCGCCAAGTTCCGCGCGCCGCGCCTGCAGGTACTGCAGTTCGGGAGCATCTTCTGCAGGCTTCCACGGCTTCCCGTTCTTCGCCTGGTCTTCCGGAACAGGAATATTAAACCGCTGCACGAAGGCAGTTACGCCTTCGTCGGTCAGCTTCTTCTCATTGTGTGCGGCGTTACGGCCTTCCGTGCTGCCGAAACCATAACCCTTCACGGTCTTTGCCAGAATGACCGTGGGGCCACCCTTATGCTCGAGAGCGCGCTTGTAGGCGTTGTAGATCTTGAGAGGGTCATGTCCGCCGCGGTGCAGCCGCGCAAGCTGCTCGTCGGACATGTCCTTGACCAGCTCCAGAAGTTCCGGGTACTTTCCGAAGAAGTTCGCACGAAGGTAAGCTCCGCCCTTGGCCTTGTAAGCCTGAAAGTCGCCGTCCACACACTCTTCCATGCGCTTCAGCAGCAGGCCCGTGTGATCGCGCTCAAACAGTGCGTCCCAGTCCGAGCCCCAGATGACTTTGATGACATTCCAGCCCGCTCCGCGGAAAACACCCTCAAGCTCATCGATGATGCGCTTGTTGCCACGCACCGGCCCGTCGAGCCGCTGCAGGTTGCAGTTGACCACGAAGATCAAATTGTCCAGGTTCTCACGTGTGGCGAGACCAATCGCTCCAAGGGTGTCGACTTCGTCCGTTTCGCCATCGCCGACGAATGCCCATACCTTGCGCTCGGTCTTCTCGATCAGGTTGCGGTTTTCCAGGTACTTCATGAAACGCGCCTGGTAGATCGCGTTCAGCGGGCCGATACCCATGCTCACCGTCGGGAAACGCCAGAACTCCGGCATCAGCCATGGGTGCGGATAGCTCGAGAGACCGGGCTTCTCCCGCAGTTCGTGCCGGTAGTTCGCAAGGTGATCGTCGTTCAAACGCCCTTCAAGATAGGCGCGGGCGTACACGCCGGGCGAAGCATGACCCTGAAAGTAAATGAAGTCGCCGGGCTGTTCGCCATACTTGGCGCGGAAGAAATGGTTGAAGCCGACTTCTAACAGCGTTGCCAGCGACGAGTAGGTGGAAATGTGGCCGCCAATCCCGGCGTCCTTCTTGTTCTGGCCGTGCACCATGGCCATCGCATTCCAGCGGATGAGCGCCTCAACGCGGCGCTCTAGATCGCGGTCACCGGGGTAGGGAACTTCATCATGCTTGGGAATGGTGTTGCGGTACGGTGTGGCGAGCTCGTTTTCCGCCTGTACGCCGGCTTCGCGCGCTCGCTGACGCAATGCCTGCATCAGGTCCGCGCCCTGTTGCGGGCCCTCCGCAACGATCATCTCGTCAAACGCTTCAATCCACTCTGCAATTTCCTGCTGCAGATCGTTGCTGGCTGCGGGATGGGTCAACTGTGTCGCCATTGCGGTCACCTCGTAGGCTAGTTCGGCTGGGCCGCTTGCGGCGCGGACGCGCACAAACGGTAACGCATGGATTATAAGTGGCCACGGGTGCGGCAATCACTTCTGCGAATAGCGATTAACGGTCAAGGCCTGCGTTTGCACGCCCCATGCAGCTACGTGGAGTAATCCGCGTTGATGTGAACGTACTCCACGGTCAGGTCGCAAGTTAAGAAGCGGCAGCGCCCAGGACCATTCCCGAGGGAGACCGCAATCTCATACTCGCGCTGCAGCATTCGGGTGTGCACTGCTTTCTCGTCCATGTGCAACGAGCGTGTTCCATCTTCAAACACTGGCAGTCCGCCAATATGGATGGAAACGTGTGCCGGGTCGAACGGGACACCCGCATACCCCGCAGCGGCAAGAATGCGTCCCCAATTCGGATCGGCACTCGACCAGGCTGTTTTGCAGAGCGGAGAGTGCGCAATCGATCGCGCGATCTTCTTCGCCGCTGCATAGTCTGCCGTGCCGCTTATCTGGAGCGTCACGACGTGGGTCACACCTTCCCCATCATCAATGATGTCGTGTGCCAGTCGCTCGCAGACGCCGAACAGGGCATCCCGGAAGCTGGTCTGTGCCTCTTGGTCCACTGTCTCCCATGCCTGTCCACATGCTCCGCTCGCAAGCAGTAGAACGGTGTCGTTGGTTGAAGTATCACCATCGACGGAGATGCTGTTGAAGCTTTTGTCCGCCGCAGGGCCGAGCAGCGCCTGCAGATCGACAGGCCCAATCGCGAGATCGGTGAACAGGTACACCAGCATGGTGGCGTGAGGCGGGCCAAGCTGCGGGCCAATCATCCCGGCACCTTTGCAGCAGCCGAAGATGCGCACAGGGCGGTCATTCAGTACGACCTCTGCCTGCGCGACCTTCATGCGCGTGTCGGTGGTGAGAATGGCGGTTGCGAAATCTTCCGCCGCGCTGTTCGAACTGCTGAGACGCTCGATAGCAGCGGGCAATGCGGCGACGATCTTCTCGGCAGGCAGCGGTACGCCGATGATGCCGGTGGAAGAAGGGAAGACCTCTTGTTGTTCGCAGCCAAGCAGCGCGGCTGCATGGCTGCATGTCTGTTCCGCGGTACGAATGCCGAGCACGCCGGTTGCGCAATTTGCGTTTCCAGCATTCACGATCACGGCTTTGACTTTGCCGCTACTGGCACGCAGGTTATTGCGCCCCACGATGATCGGTGCGGCTACCACCTGGTTGCGGGTGAACATTACGGCTGCCGCCGCGGGAGTGTCACAAACGGCAATTGCAAGATCCGTGCGTCCGCTTGCCTTGATGCCGGCCTTTACCGCGGCCCAGCGAAACCCTGCAGGCAGGGCCTGTCGGATCGATGCCAAAATTACCAGCCTGTGGGCGACACCGTAACGGTGTTGCCGGTGCGATTGCTCTCACGAGCAAGTTCGATGATCTTCGCAACACGCCATGCATCACGCGGTGTTGCGGGCAGGGCCGCGCCGTTGCGAATCGCATCGGCAACGGCCTGATAGAAGCTTCGGTAGTCGCCAGGAATGGTCTCCACCTTCGTCTTCTGCAACTCCGCCGGCTTTGAGAGATCAGGCGCAACAGTTAGCGTGCCCCAGGCACTCTGGTCTTCAGGCAGCCACGGTTCCCCTGACCCAAGCGGCGGTACTTTGGCCCCAGCTACAATCACGGGTTCCTGCGGATCGACACCGTACTTCAGGTAGCTCCCGGCGGTTCCATGCAGCAGAAAGCGCGGTTGTGGATCGGCTGCAATCAGCGTTCCTCCCAGTTCCACGCGAACAGGCCTGCCGTCACGATAAAATGTAAGTGCCAGGTCGAAGGCGTCCTCAATGCTGCCTTTGTCGCGGTCGCGGCGAATGCTTGCCTGTACCGTCTCGGGCTTTCCGAACAGAAGCAGAGCCTGGTCGATCAGGTGTGGACCAAGGTCCATCAGCAGCCCGTGCTCTTCGCCTTCGGCTTCCTTCCACGTGTTCTCGCGCGAAACGCCGGTTATGGAAGGGCGCGATCAGGAGGCCTTTTTGTTGCGCAAGCGATTCGAGCTCCGCTGCATCCCGCGACGTGGGGGCGAATGGCTTGTCAATCACCACGTGCTTGCCCGCTGAAAGCGCCGCACGGGCGAAGGGTACATGCGTGGCGTTGGGCGTACCGACAACCACAAGCTCGACATCGCTCGCCAGCAACTCATCGACAGAGCGGTAGATCGTCACACCCGGGTAGGCCGCGCCAGCCTCCGAGCCATTGCGCTGCACGATCGCAGTCAACTCCAGTCCGGGCACCGCATGAACAAACGGCGCATGAAACACCCTGCCGGCAAGGCCGAAACCAATCACACCTGTACGAATCGCCAAAGCAACAATCCTGTTTCTGAAATTGCCGCCCACTAGAGGCGACAGCGTACCCATCTGAGAGTAAATCGTCTCGATTTCCACGCCAGCAAAGTTTCTGCATCGTTCTCGTGGACGTGGTGCATCCAATCCACGAAGCACACAGTCAGGCAAAGTTTACGAGGTTAGCCGTGTGCCAGAATTCCGGCGGCGTGAGGTGTATGAAAAGAGCAGGGGAAGCAAGTGGTTGTCGACCTGTTCGGAGCAGGGGCTCCGCTGGTTGGCAGTCGACCGGACTTGCGATGGTCCTTCTGCTTGGGGCGTCCCTCGCGGCAGCCCAGCAGGGCGGCAACGGGACCTCGCAGGGGTCCTCAAGCGGCGGACAGCGCGCCTCAGGACCTGCGACAGTCCAGGCAGCACAGCAGACGCTGAACGGTCTTAGTGGTTCCGGAACCCAGCAGGGCGGGCAGACCGCAAGCCAGAACGACTACAAAGGCTCGCTTGTCGAAGGCACGGCAACGGCAGGGTTGCTTGACCTCTCGATCGACGACGCAATCCAGCGCGGCCTGCGCAATAACCTCGGTCTTATTCTGCAGGGCAGCAGTGTTCAAAATGCGTCCGGAACGAGGCTGCAGCAGTTGCAAAACCTGTTGCCGACCATTACCGGTAGCGCGAGCTATACGGTGCAGCAGGTGAACCTTGCCGCCTATGGCCTGAACTTTCCAGGACTGAATCCGATCATCGGCCCATTTCAGGTGTTCGACTTTCGTGCCTACCTGACGCAGTCGCTTTTCAACCTGCAATCGATCGACAAATACCTCGCCGCGAAGCACAACTTTGAAGGGGCTAAGCTCTCTGCAGAAGATGCGCGGAACATGGTCGTGCTCAGTGTGGGTAACGCTTATCTTTTGTGCATCGCCGATGCATCCCGCATCACAGCGGAAGAGGCGGAGCTTGCAAACGCAAAAGTCTCGCTCGATCAGGCGAGCGCGGCGCACGATGCCGGTACCAGTCCAAAGCTTGACGTCCTGCGCGCCCAGGTGGACTACCAGAA
>CALMAP010000279.1:0-1066 GCA_937859825.1 uncultured Terriglobus sp.
ATTCAGGTAAGTAGCGTGGCTCGCATCTAGTGTTTTATTTTCGTTTCTCTCGTCTGAAGGTAAAAATGACGAACAACAAAGCTAATGCTATCGCAGAGCCAACAATTAAATGATCCGTTGAAACCATAAATCGCTCCTAAGATGATTGCAGGGCAGCGTCTTGGGTCTGTGATCTATATGGCCCGTGTAAGCGGCGTGCGTCCCCTTCGTTACCAAGTATGCCAATCATGCTCGCCGCACTGCGAACGAGACAGCGGGAGAAGCGCAGACTCGATCTCGTCATTCGCTCTCTCCGAAGCGAAGATCGTCCTACGCTCCGGCACGATGGGAATGCAGTATGTCGCCGCGAGCCGACTCCGCGCCATGATACTCGAGCTGGTGCGCATGGACGCGCCAAGCTGCGTTGGGCTCCATATCGAAGCGCTGCCGAGCCCTTTTCGGCCGCAGAACTGGCACATAGGCGAACTCGCCGTGCTGGCCGAGGAGTACGGCGCGGCGCGCGACAAGGCCAACGAGCTTGAAGCCATGCGACACTGGATCTTGGTGCCGGACGGGCACGTTTCTCGACGGGCAGGTGTTCGGCCGGGAGGAGGGGCGATAGGGCAGCTTGCTGCGGCCGCTCACGTCGCGACCGGCGCCGCCTTCAGCGCCCTCAACGCCACCGCATCCCCGACGATCTCCTCCCCGCAATCCCGGCAGTCTTCGTCGATGCTGCGGCCGTCGTGCGACGGAAAAAGCACGTGGAAGCGACTGTCGTGGAGGAGGTGCTCGACGACGTTCTCAGGCTTGATCCGCTTGCCGAGCATGCGGCGGGCTTCTGCGACGGCGGACAGGTAGAGCGTGGATTTCGGACGCGGCGGGACTTCCGCCGACGCGACATCGGGCATTCAGGTTATCTCCGCGCGGTACAATGCTGCCAGCGCTTGTCCGGTTTTACTCCTCTTCCGCCTTGCGCCGTCCACGGCCGTGCTGCTCCTTGGCATGGCCGGCTCCTGCAGCCGCATCCTTCTCCGCCTTGCCAGCGGTCGCCGACGAAGTCCCGTCCTGCGACGCTCCGTCGACCTTC
>CALMAP010000279.1:1076-2121 GCA_937859825.1 uncultured Terriglobus sp.
CCGCAGGCTTTGCGTGACCTTTGCCCTCGCTTGGAGCTTCGACCGGACCGCCTTCCTTGACGATCGGATGACCCGCCCCGGCTTTGGCGTTGCCGGCGGCTTGAACCTCCTCGGCCTTCTGCGCTTTGGCGGAACGGCTATGGCTCTGCTCAGACATGCGGTTGCCCTCTCCTGCGTTTCGCGGTGCCAACAGCAGGAGGCAAGTCGGGTTGCTGCAGCGTCTGACGCAGGCGAGCGGCCAAGCTGACATCCAGCCATCCGAGCGAACTATCCCGCGATCTCCCTCGCCACCTCGTTGATCCGCAGCTTGATCCGGCCAAGCAGTGCTTGGGACCAAGCACCCGTCAACCACTTCGCTTCCCTTTAGGCGTCGGCTTCCGTTGTAGAAACCTCGGCGGACGAGGAGCTCGGAAACATTATGATACAACCGCGCCCCTTGCGCCCTTGAGTTGCTCTCGCAACACTGTCCTATGCTTACGCACGTCAAACGGCGCATTGCCGCGTATCGCAATGGAGTAGTCGATATGGCACTCCGGGAGGAGGGCTTGACGCCTATTGGAGAGACGCAGCCTGATGATATCTTTATTGTAGGTTACCCGAAATCGGGCAACACCTGGTTTCAAATCATGGCTTCTGTGCTGCTGTTCGGTGCGAGTGTTGAAGCTACGCCTTTCACATTGATTAGGGAGATGGTACCTGACCTAAGTGAACGTAAATACTATCTACGTCACAGCAGAAGAATGGCTTTCAAATCGCACGCTCTTCCTAATGAAAAATTCAAGCGGGTTGTCTATCTTCTACGCGACGGCAGAGATGTCATGGTGTCTTATCGCCACTACCGTCAGATCGTTGATAAGTGTGCTTACGGGTCTGAGCAGTTTGTCTCAGCCGATCAGTCATTATGGCCCTGCCATTGGGCAGATCACGTTAGAGCCTGGAGCGAGAATTGCTTTGGCGCCGAACTGATCTTCATTCGGTACGAGGATCTTGTAAAGAACACCGCTCGCGAACTCCGTCGATTTTGCGATTTTGCGGCTCTCAGAAA
>CALMAP010000280.1 GCA_937859825.1 uncultured Terriglobus sp.
TTGGCCGTTCAGGGATGGCTAGGGGTGCGGTGTGGATGTGCAACCCGCTTTCTGAAAGATCGACTTTCATTTGCGGGTAGACCAGGCGAATCTTTCGGATGGTTGCGATGACCTTCTGCTTGAAGTTGCGCAGTTCTTTGTACTCCGCTCCCATCTGGCGGTGCAGGCCGTCCCAGGGAATGGTTTTGGTGTCACCATCCTTGCGGGCGCTGTAGGTCTTGTGGCAAATCAGCGAATACAGGTCGAGCGAGAGCGGCGACTTCCTGAGTGCGCGCAGCGCACGAAGGTCAAGTGGAATGGGGCTGGACGTAATGGCGCTGAAGAACTTTTCACTGAGCTCAATGTAGCTCTCGAAGAGCGAACTCTGCGGACCCCGATCGAAGTTCCACCACAGCACTGCCTCAGGGCCGATCTGCATGTCGAGCCATGCGTCGCCAGTCTTACCGTCGCGGCGGAACGTCTGCTTAAAACTGATGGTGGCGCGCAGCATGCGCTCGATCTGATCGCGAAGGCGCCTGGAGTCGCTGCGCACCCCGCCATTCGAAGGATTCAACCCCAATTTGCGCATGAAGTCGGGATAGGTCTGACCCAGGTAAAGCCTGCGGCTCTTGGTTCGTGCTGCTTCTGTCACCATCCAGTAGAGAAAGAGCCGGGGGATGGTGCCATAGGGGTAGCGGTGCTCCCCTTTCTCCTCGTCGTAGAGCGGGCGGATCGAGAGAGTAAGGTTGCCGTTGGTGCGGCTCCAGATGGGTGTATTGCCTGGATCGCTATGGGGAAAGGTGCACTGGATAAGCTGCCGCGCAAGAAACGCGCGCTCATAGGAATCGGGCGACTCGCGCATGTCGCTGGCAGCCTGCAATAGCCGGAGGGCTACAGGCGAGAGTTCCTCGAACGCATTCGGAACTGGTGCGAGCGCAGTCGTCGCAGTGTTGTCCGGAAAGAGGGATTCCTCATTGTCTTCCGCAGACGCGTCCAGCGACGGAAGCATCGCCACAGCCGAAGTCGATGCTGTATCACGTTTTCGAGTCCCCGCTGGCTTTGCAGCAGTTGCAGTCCGTGCGGCCTTCGCCATCAGCGTCTCCGTGTGTTCAATGTATCTGAGCCAACACGGCTATGCACCTTTTCGCTGAGCCAGTGGTGGAAGCAATATGCGATATCGCAGCAACATTAAGCTAGGGACCTCGTCTCGGCAATGATACGTCTGCAGTGATTCAGCCGTGCCGCATTCTTGAATAAATGTGGATACCTGGCGCACAGCAGAACGACCGCATTTCACAGTGCCATGCTGAGATATTGCATGCTTTATTGCACGTTGCAGTAAAGCGTTATCGCATGTTGTTGCGATAAGGCTTGCGATATCGTCGATCCTGCGATATCGTTGCAACATTCAGGGGAGTACGCGTGCCAGTTATTGCAATTTCTAATCCCAAGGGTGGGGCCGGTAAGAGCACAACAACCTTACTGCTTGCTACCTATCTCGCCCAGCAGGGTGCAAGCGTGACCGTGCTGGACGCCGATCCAAACCAACCCATCCTCGATTGGAGGGAGAACGGCGAGTCCACCACGACCATGCAGGTCATCGGCGGGGTCCGGGAATCCAACCTGATGGAAATTCTGGAACAACAGGATAGCCAATTTGTTTTCATTGACTTGGAGGGAACCGCAAGCGTTCTGGTCTCACGTTCCATCGCATTGGCAGACTTCGTCATCATTCCCGTGCAGGCGAGCGCGGTCGACGTGCGGCAGGCCGGCAAAGCGATCCGGGCAGTGCGGGACGAGGAAAAGGTTGCGCAGCGGTCCAACCCAAACCGGCGAATCCCCTACAAGGTACTGATGACACGCACGCCCGCACCTGGAGCACCGGTCTCGTCCGTGCAGCGGCAACTTGAGGAAGAGTTGGCAAACGCCAATGTCCCGCGATTTCGCACGAGCCTGGCAGAACGCCTCGCCTACAAGGCGATGTTTGTGGAACGCCTCTCACTGCCGGAGATGAAGGACCTGAAGATCGGGAATCTGGTCACCGCATACGCGAACGTGCACGATCTGATCGAGGAACTAATCGAAACCCTGCAAGCTGTTGACGGAGGTGCCGCATGAGCAAATTCGGCTTACTGGACGAGGATGATGCCACCCCCCAGCCGGAAATTCCTGTCCCGCCCAGCATGAG
>CALMAP010000281.1 GCA_937859825.1 uncultured Terriglobus sp.
TTACTTCTCTGCGTTCGCATCGTTGGAGCAAGTCCCCTTTGCACTTGAACCTTGGCTTCTTAGCCCGCAGCAAGACAGGGAAGCGAGCGCTGACTTCAAACAGCAGCGAGCAACAATGCGTATCCGGTCGCTGGATGGAGCCAATCAGGAGCAGAAATTCGAGGCGAGAGAATTGCTACCTGGCCTGTATTTTCTACACCACGACGGGAGTTGTCGTGCTTACCCCGCTGATTTGCTGAGCAGCCCATGGCTTAGCTTGGATGAAAGCTGGAAAGCCAATTTCCAAAATTACGCTGAACAATTCTTCATGGGACTTTCAATGTACCCTGTACAGGAACTGAGAAAGTGGCAGAACCAAGGCTCCGCCCTCTCAGAAACTACGACACAAACACCTAGTCGGCAGGAGTTTGCGATGAAGATTGATTGGAGGCGTAACGATTCTTCTCTGATCGATGGGTTTGTGGCGTGGCTCCAAAGAGAACGGCCCAGAGATATTCCCTCGGTGAGTTCGAGTGGTGGCCGTCAATCGATCTACGACAGCCTCACTGCGCTAAGTGCTTTACGGTTGAGGCATCGATATAGCATCGAAGATGCGGTCAGACACACAAAGACCGTTCTACGGAAGCCCATGTACCGGGATCGTTCCTCATGGGACCGTGCACAACGCCGCGCAGTTCTCTTGTTCGACAAAGAGTTCCCTGGTGCAGGTGCGCCAAAGTCTGAGCCCAGAATCAGTAACCGCAAGGACATGCCGTAAATCCGTGCTGAAACATTTTTTGTTTCTGCAATATAAGTTTCGGCACAGATCTTGCAGTGTTGAGGGAGCATGCCGCTACCCGCTGTACGCGAGATTCTCAATCCTAGGCCACCTCGGTCCGAGCTTTACACCCTGCTCGGAGACCAAGTGCTGCCGGAGTTTGTACCGCTCCCATCGGGCAAAACGACCGAGTTTTATTCCGGATTGAAGCGCGGTGCGCTTAATCAGCTCATCCTTCCCGGTCCAGCGAACAACTATCGTCCTCCTGTTAAGTCGGTATCCCTGAGGAGAGCAGGTAATCTCAAAGGGAAGCGTTTAGTCGTCTTGGCAAGTCTTCTGGAGTATCTGCGCAATCTGCAAACCGAGCAACTGTCCGCATCGGAACAGGCATCCGCTGTGATTTAACGGCTGCAAATCAAGACCAAACTACTACGTGAACAAAGACATCTCTACTTTGCACAAACTCCCGCGAGGACGGGCGTGGCGTTCGCGGCTGAACGTCTACGCCGATGACATTGCACGGTGGCGCGCGCAGGGTGAATCTTATGCGCAGATTGTACGCATTCTGACCGAACGTGGCGTGAAGATCAGCTTATCAGCGGTTCACGCTTTCGTACGTGTGCGTGCCAGTCAGCGTCAGCCCCAATACATGCTACCTAAGACTGCCCACGAGGACAGAGCGACAGAAAGCTCACCAGACACGCAAGATGATGTTCCATCGGAAACTTCTTTTAAAGCTCTCTGTTCATCAAACTCTCAACCGCCCCTCGTCCGCTATGTTCCGCCGGAGCGCAAGCCTTCGAAGTTTCAGCCCGGCGCCCTCGCAATCAATGATCCTTTCAAATGATTTAACACTGAGACTCAAACAAGAACAAAATGATTTCCAAACAAATAATTGCCAATCCTCAGAGCAAAGGCGGCGCAGGTAAGAGCACGCATGTCTCGTTCCTTACTACGTACTACGACAGTAACGAAGTAGTCTGGACGGGAAGCGACGCTGACACGCGGCATGCGACGTTTCTGAATCGTCATCCGAAGCAGACGATGCAATACTCCATGGATACTCCTGAAGACGCTAAGAGAGCTTTTGCTTCTCTCTTCCGCCGCTTTCAGATCGATGAAGCACCGGTTCACGTCATTGATTGTGCCGCTCAATCCGATGCGGCATTTATTGCTGCCGTGGAACAACTCGACATTTTTGCTCGGTGTTCTGAGCAGGGAATCCGGATGACGTTAACGTTGTTTCCCACCGATGAATACGAGTCTATGGTTAACTTTGCCAGTATCGTGGAATTCGCTGAAGACGCTGTAGATTACATCATCGTGCACAATCCTGCAAAGAATCGCGGGGACTTGTACAAAGGATCAGCTCTCGAGCGTACAATGGTTGAGCTCGGTGCGAAGTCTATTATCATGCCCCGGCTGATGCCGGATACCATTCTAGCAATGGAGCGCGCGGAATCTATTGCTGGACGCGGCATTACATATGCAGAATTTGCGCTGCCAGGTAACACGTACATTGATCCCGTCTTGATGGGAGACATGCAGTGGGCGTTAAATGACATCTTCGCGCAGTATGATAAAATTGCCAACTTGCTGCTTCCGACGAAACTGGCAACTGAAATCATTGCCAAACAAGTCAGATCGGTAAGTCGTAATAAAGATCGCTCTACGAAGTTTCGACTGAACTTTGGAAGCTAAGGAGTGTTTTGGTTGTGCCTTTCTATAGCGTTACCACAAAAACTGACCTCAACAATGCAGCCAGAACAAATTGAACAGTTTGCACGGGTTCTAGAGATATGGCGACAGAACCATAAAGGCACATTCCTTTACGATTTTACTCTGCTGATCGAAGTTGTTCTGGAATCCGTGGCTAATATGCCGGCAGAGATGCAAAGCGAGAGGATCGAGTGGCAAAGATTCCACGAAGATTTCCTGTGTCTGCTGGAGAGCAATGTTCGGTAGTGAAAACCTGACTGTTGCTATCAGGCTGATCAAGGGGGATGTTCCTGGAT
>CALMAP010000282.1 GCA_937859825.1 uncultured Terriglobus sp.
GTAGGTAATGATGCCGTCGCCAGAACCGTCCAGGATGTTGGCCTTCATGTAGCGCTGTGACACGTCGGCCATCTGCAACATCTCGTCTTCAGTAATGGTGCTCATGTGCCGAAACGGATGCACGCGCGCGGCAAACGCGACCTCCGACTTATACACATTTCCAAGTCCCGCAAGCACGCGCTGGTTCAGCAAGACGTTCGCAATTTCGTCCTCGGGATGCGTCTGCGCCCGCTGCCGCAACGCCTGCACACCCTGGTCCGCCGTGTACTCTCCACTGAGAATGTCCGGCCCAAGCTTCGGCACGCTCGATTTCCGCGCGAGCGAGGCAGCCGTGTGGAACTCCGCCACGGGTACGTTGAAGGCAACGGCCTGCCAGCCTTCCACCTCAATCAGGGCGCGCATCGCCCTTTTCGGCGACCACCACTTCTCCCCTGTTTTGTAGATGTGCCACGACCCGCTCATCAGCATGTGCGTCACCAGGATCAGGTCGCCGGAAAAGTGCATCAGCAGCCACTTGCCGTTCGCCTCCACCTTCTCGACTAAACGCCCGATCACCGGCCGGTCGTCATTTACCGTAGCGAGGTGCGCATAGGCAGTGTCGAAGCGCGTGACCGTCTTGCCGGTAAGCACCTTCGCCAAGGCGCGGGCGGAGCGATAGATTGTGTCGCCTTCAGGCATGGATCTTTAGACGCAAGTCTCTATGCACTCCCACTCGCGAGTGTAATCTATGCGTTATCGACCAGTCTTTGACTCTAGAGCTTTAGAGATGCTTGACTCGTTATTGCGCTTGATGCCTCTAACAATCCACATAACGAAGCTGACCATGATCGCGCCGATTCCGATCGGCAAGTATAGGGATCCTAAGCCTTCGGCAGAATGCTCTGGTTTTAGACCGATGGGAGCTGTCAGAAAGGACTCAATTCCTTGACTTACACTACTTACGGCAGACAAGCAGAATAACAACCACCCTGCGTAATATATGGATGCCAGAAGGTAATATGCAAAGCTCAAGATATCTGAGCGCCACTTGTAAACCAGCACAGCGAAAACGCCTATGGCAATTGTTGCTTGGACACTGCGCTCTATCCCAAACGATTTGACTTTATCTGCTACCAGGAAAAGCATCATTACAATGAGCAAGGCGCAAAAACTAAGCAGTGTAGCTAGTAAAAGAAGGTCAACAACCATGCCTATGGCACGAGTAAACCTGTTCCGGTAGCCTACCTTTTCTCGTGATCGGCTATAGTTCGACCATCCGTTCTGTAGTGCAGCTGGAAGCTTTCTGATCGACATGCCTTCACCAAGGACTACAACGGACTAACAAGGGGCTGAAGCTCTGCATATCTACCGACGTAGCCTATGCTGCATTTGACAGCGCATCTACTCGCTTCTTCTCAAGCTGTTTCATCCACTTACTGTTTCCGTAGCGGCCTGCAAGTAGCCCTTCCACGGAGAAATGAGCATCCAGCTTTGGAAAGCCAATGCCGTAGCCAACACCAACGATTTCCGCGTCGTGCAACTGGTCTTCTGTTGCGGCGCTCAGGTATTGCATGTCCTCAACTGGCAGAAGCAGTCTCTGACCTGTATTCAGATGAACGGACATTGCACGCAAAGCAGGAAGAAACTCTACTCGGGTGGCGAGAGGTTCAGGAGGTGCGTGATTTGCAGCTTGGATCGCCGCATCAATCTCTTCGTCTGTCGACAGAATCTGCGCTTTCGACGTCGCCATGAACTTTCCTCCATAACAATGTTAGCTCGGCATGATGCTCGGCAGCCGTTTCGAGAATATGTCTCACGTCTGATCTCTTTACTCTGCCAGTCTGAACTGCTCTTTCGCGCCTCGCCAACCTCACAGAACCGTCAGGGAGCAGGTCGACAACGATTCCGGCTTCGGCGTACTGTCCATGCACGTGCATTGGCAAATGATCGTCGCTGTACACCACAAACCTGACACCCTCGAACTGAACGGCAGCCACGCAAAAGAGTCTACTTCAAAGACTCTCCGCAGCCCGATCACGGTTCTGTGTGGAAAGCATCGTGCCCGGCAGAGGCGGCAGGTTTCTGCGGAGATTGAAACCCATGGGCGCGGCCTGAAATCCTGCGTCGAGCAGCGCCCGGGCCATTGGGTGTTCGGCAACAGGCGTGCCGTTGATGCTCTGAATCAGCATGCCGACGCGGCCGGACTGGTCGGTGCCGGGCTCCCCGATGCGGCCGCTGCCTGCCTGTGCCATCACGACGAAGTAGCGGGCAAGGGCGCGCGTGATCTGGGTGCGCTGCGGATCCTCTTCGGGGAGGAAGACTTGCAGGTTGGGGTTGCCGCGACGCAGGTAGGCGGTGAGCGCGCCGTCTGCCAGCACGACACGCGCGCCGACGCTGCGAGTCAGCGAGCCGCCTTCCATCGGCTGCGGCCATTTGAGCAATGCGCCATAGGGGTTGGCCGGGTCGGTTGCGGCAAGCACGAGCATTTCGGGGTCGGTGTCCGGACGTTTGGTACGCAGGGAGCGCAGCAGGTCAAGCGCGGAGGGCAGCGCGAACTGCGTGGCGCCGAGTTCCGCGGCGAAGTAGCCGCGACGAATCTTACCGGCCTCCTCCAGCGCCTTCATCACGTCGTAGATGGCTGAGAAGCCGCCGGGCAGGTTTTCCGCATGGGCCGTCTCTCGGAAGACGACGCCGTAACGCTGCAGAAGCTGGTGCGCCTCGGCGTGGGACCACTCCGTGGCGCTTCGATTGGCGTCAAATTGTGCGGGATGCAGCGCCCATCGGCCCTGCACCGTGGGTGGCGTCGTTCTCCTGGAGCGGAACGAAGCGGCCTGGTTGTGGATGCGGCGCTGCGGCTTGCCCTGGTGGTTGGTGGTGCCGCGACCGCTGACGGCGTTGCGGTCGGTGTAGGCGCGCAGTGATTGCAGCGAGTCGTTGGTGACCGCGCCGCGCCATACCAGGTTCCAGAGCGAGTCGATGGTCTCGCCTGGATAGCCGCCGCCGGTGCCATCGTGCAGCGGCTGAAAGAAGCTCGCACCATGCAGGCGAAGGTAGTCGAGCACGCGCTGTTCACGATCTCTCGTGGCCGATTCCGACTCAATAACGGCAGCGGCCTGTTGCGTATTCACGACGGGCCAGAGCAGCGGGAGTTTTTCCGCAAGGTAAAGGCCGATGCGCCCATCGCGCTCGCCCAGCGGCTCGAAGCCGGCCCATGTCACCTCACCCGCGCCGATGAGTGTGTCCAGATCGGCGGGCCTGTAGCCGGTGATGCGCGCGGGCAGGATTTCGGTTTCCAGCAGCGACGCAGGGAGAGGTGCCCCTTGCAGCGTTTCGATCACGTCCAGCAGAGCGTCGAGTCCGCGCCGTGGCGTGAGCACGCCTTGCCAGTGCGTGAAGAGCCGCGCCAGCGTCTGCTGCTCGACCGGCTCGATCTCCTTGCGCAGTTTCGCAAGGGAACGCCGCCGGATGGTGCGCAGCACCTCCGCGTCGCACCACTCGCGGCTCAAGCCACCGGGCCGAAATGCGCCTTCCATCACGCGCCCCGCCTGGACAAGCCGCTGCAGCACGGACTCGGCTGCCTCAACAGGCACAGCAAAGCGATGCGCGACATCGGGCGTGGTGAAAGGCCCATGCGTTCGCGCAAAGCGACGTATCAGATCGACGATGGCATCCGGCATGGCCGCGAGAAATGCGGTGGGCAGTCCGGGTGGCAGCGGGATGCCGAGCGCGTCGCGGTAACGGGCAACGTCTTCCACTGCGATCAGCCGTTTTTCCCCCGCGATCATCAGCTCCAGTACGCGGCGGGACTTCTGCAGCCGATCCACGGTGATCGCAATCTCCGGCGAGACGACGCGGCGCAGCAGCTCCGCCCGGTTCAGATCGCCGAGCCGCAAGAGCAGGTCGTGCACCCCGTCCATGCTGCGCGCGCGGTAGTCGGGCGCGAGCATCTGCAATTGCTCTTCTGTTTCTTCGATGGCGTTGATGTCGAGCAGCTCGCGCAGGTCGGCGTCGCCGAGCAGTTCTCGCAATTGCTCCTGGTCGATGGAGAGCGCCTGCGCCCGCCGCTCGGCGAGTGGAGCGTCGCCATCGTAGATGTAGTTGGCGACGTAACTAAAGAGCAGCGCCGCCGCGAACGGCGAGGGTGTGCGTGAGTCCACGGTGTGTACGCGAATCTGGCGCTGCGCGATACTCCTAAGAATTTCGGAGAGCGCGGGCATGTCGAAGACGTCGCGGAGGCATTCGCGATACGCCTCAAGCAGCATGGGGAACTGCGGGTAGCGCGCGGCGACGCTCACCAAGTCATAGGCGCGCTTGCGCTGCTGCCACAGTGGAGCGCGACCGTCCGCACGGCGGCGCGGCAGAAGCAGGGCGCGGGCTGCCGCTTCGCGGAACTTTGCAGCAAACAGTGCGGTCGAGCCAAGCTGGCGCTGCACGAACTCCGCTGCCTCCTGCGGTTCCGGGAAAAGCGCGTCCGTGTCCGGTGCGGTATCCGCTTCAGGAAAGCGGATGACGAAGCCGTCTTCGCTCCACATCGTCTCCACATCCTGCCCGCCAGCGGCGCGGATGCGGCCTGTGACCGCCATCGCCCACGGTGCGTGCACGCGCGAGCCGAAGGGCGTCATCACGCACACGCGCCAGTCGCCAAGTTCGTCGCGCACTCGCTCCACCACGATGGTGCGGTCGTCGGGAACGGACTCGGTGGCAACCTCCTGGTCGGCCAGGTAGCGCAGCACGTTTTCCGCCGCAAGCTGGTCCAGATCGTGCTCGCGCGTCAGCCGGACGATGGCTGCGTTGCGCGGCATCTCGCGCAGTTCACGAACAAGGGTGCCGATGCGGCGACCGAACTCCAGCGGACGGCCCGCCTGGTCGCCATGCCAGAAAGGCATCTTACCCGGCTCCCCAGGCGCGGGTGAGACGAGCACACGGTCGTGCGTGATCTCGTCGATGCGCCAGGTGCTTGCGCCCAGAACAAACGTTTCCCCGTTGCGGGCCTCGAAGACCATCTCCTCGTCCAGTTCGCCGACACGGATGGGCTTGTTGCGCTCTCCCGACAGAAAGACACCGAAGGTGCCGCGGTCCGGGATGGTGCCGCCGTTAAGAATAGCGATCTTCTTCACGCCCTGGCGCGGCGTAATCCACTGCTTCTGCCGGTCCCACGTGACGCGCGGACGAAGCTCGCCGAATTCGTCGGAGGGATAGCGGCCCGCGAGCATATCCAGAACGCCTTCAAAGACGGAAATGGACAGCCCCGCATATCCGGCGCATGAGCGAATGATGCCCAGAAGCCTGTCATAGGCGATGCCGGGAAACTCTTCTTCATCGCTGCGGTGTTTCTTCGCACGGTTCAGTGCTTCGGCCTCGTCCAGCGGTGGATGCGCGATGATGGCGACCATCTGCTGTGCCAGCACATCGAGCGCGTTGCGCAGGTAGCGCGTGGACTCCACGTGGCCTTCGTGCATGGCGCGGGTCACGGCGGCGCAGGCGATCAGGTCCGCGCGATACTTGGGGAAGATGATGCCTTTGGACGGCGCGCCCACCTGGTGGCCCGCGCGGCCGATGCGCTGCATGCCGCTGGCAACCGAGGGTGGTGCTTCGATCTGGATGACCAGATCGACCGCGCCCATGTCGATGCCAAGTTCCAGCGAAGAGGTCGCGACCAGCGCCTTGATCTGCCCGGCCTTAAGAAGCTCCTCGATCTCGCTGCGCTGCGCCGATGCGAGCGAGCCGTGATGGGCCCGCGCAATCTGCTCGCCCGCGAGTTCATTGATGGCACCGGCAAGGCGCTCCGCAATGCGGCGTGCGTTGACGAAGAGAATCGTAGAAGTGTGCGCGCGGATGATCTCCAGCAGGCGCGGGTGGATGCTCTGCCAGATGCTGGTGCGCTTGGGCCCCTGCGATGCGGGGCCGCTCGGCGTCTCCTGAATTTCGCCGAGCCGCGCCATGTCCTCCACGGGCACTTCCACGGTGAGTTCAAGCTGCTTGCGCGCGCCGGCGTTCACGATGGTGACCGGGCGATAACGGATGCCGGTGATGGAATCCGAAACAGAAGCCGTCGATTGCTCTTTCTGTTTGTCATCCCGTAGCGCAGCGGAGGGATCTGCTTCCTGCTCCCCGGCCCCAAGTGCCAGGGCGGCAGCACCGGCTTCTTCGCCCACGGTGGGTGCAATTGCGACCGTATCGGTCCCTTCGACCGCTTTTGGTTCTGAGGCACCCACGTTCGCTTCGGCAAGGGCTACTTCTCCCTGCTCCCTGCTTGCTTCCAGGGCAAAACCATCGGCACCGCCGAGAAAGCGGGCCACCTCTTCCAGCGGTCGCTGCGTTGCGGAAAGTCCGATGCGCTGTACCTTGCGCCCGGTCAGCGCCTCCAACCGCTCGAGCGAAAGCGCCATGTGCGCGCCACGCTTCGAGGGCACGAGCGCGTGGATCTCATCGATGATGACGGTCTCGACCGTACGCAGCGCCTCGCCTGCGTTGGAGGTGAGCAGGAGGTAGAGCGACTCCGGTGTGGTGATCAGGATGTCGCCGGGATGCTTGGCGAACCGCGCACGTTCGCTGGTGGGCGTGTCGCCGGTGCGCACGCTGATCTCCGGCGTATGCACCGGCACGCCCATGCGCTGGGCCATGTTGCTAATACCCGCAAGCGGCGATCGCAGGTTGCGCTCCACGTCCACGGCAAGCGCCTTGAGCGGCGAAATGTAGACCACCCGCACTCCCGCACCAGGTGGCAGAATGCTTGTCTTCTCAACCTTCTTGCCGCGCTTCGCACGCTGCGGTTTTTCGAGAGTCGCCGCAGGACGCGGAGGATCCTGCAGCATCAGCTTGTTCAGGCACCATAAAAAGGCGGTTAAAGTTTTGCCTGTGCCGGTGGGCGCGAGGATCAGCGTAGAATCGCCGCGCGAGATAGCGGGCCAGCCCTCTGTCTGCGGCTGCGTCGGACCCTCGAAGACGGCGCGGAACCATTGCGCCGTCACCGGATGAAAGAGGTCGAGCACATCTGCTATAGACTCGGGAGCTTGAGCAGCGAGCAGCTCGCCTCCGGCATCCGCACGGATCAGGTTCTTTGCCGTCCGTTTCTGCTTTGCCCCAGTCACGTATCTACGATGCAGATCGACGTGGCTTTGGCAGTAGTGGAATCGTGACGAAGGTGTAGCTGCCTGGACCTGCGGCTTCCACCGCAGACACAATTGCGTCCATGTGCGGCAGCAGAAGACGCCATCTGCCAGCGCCCAGCACGATCAAACCGATTATTCGGCCTAATAGATTCTGTTGATAGCGAAGGTTCTGATCGGCTGTAACGAACAGGTCAAATCCTGCGCGCTCCGCTGCAGACAGCAGGTCGCCATTCTTCAGTTCTGCCCAACCCAACTGCTCCGCTGTTCGCACAAGGTGCCCGGCAAGACTTCGCCGGAGCTGTCGCGGTACGTTGTTGTCAAACAGAATGAGCAAAGCGGGGTGCCTTCCGGGCGAAAGCCAGCAGCTGTTCTACGTCATCAAGATCCAAATCAAACATCTCCGCGATGTCGATGGTCTCGATACCGTCCTCCCAGTTTTCGATAATCTGGTCGGCGGAGATGCGGATGCCGCGCAGCGTCCAGACACCGCCCATCTTTAGCGGATCGCTCTCACAAATCGGGCATTTTGACCAATCAATGCCGGTCATGACGTGCTCCTCCTGGAAACAGAGTACGCCCGGCTTGCCTTTACCTGCTGCCCCATCTACGCTTTCACTTCTATGCTGCTTGTCACAGTTGCCGACGAATCCACGCTGCGCCGGGTGGCTGCGGCTGCCGCCGGCAAGGCGTATGCCCCCTACAGCCGCTTTTACGTGGGCGCGGCGCTGCTGCTTGACACAGGCGAGATCGTGACCGGCTGCAACGTGGAGAACGCCAGCTACCGGCTCACCACCTGCGCGGAACAGACGGCCGTCGCCCGTGCCGTGGCCGAGCACGGTCCGGCAACCCGCATTCGCGCGGTGGCCGTGGCGAACGCGGATGCGTCCGTCGCCTGCCAGCCATGCGGAGCATGCAGGCAGACCATCGCGGAGTTTGCGGATGCCTCGTGCCGCATCTACTATCCCGGAGACGGCGGCAAGCCGGGGGAGTGCTCGCTGGGCGATCTGCTGCCAGCGGGTTTTCAAGGCGATTCTCTGCGGTAAAACAAAAGCGTTCGCGAAGTTTCGCAAAGTACGCAGCGAACTCCGCGCAAAACCTGGAGTACTTTGCGGACGCTCTTAACCAAGTCAGGCAGACAAGAACGGCATATGCAACCTGTCATCCACCCCATCGATGTCATCCTGCACAAGCGGGACGGCAAGGAACTCTCTTCCGACGAGGTCCAAAGCTTCATGCACGGTGTCGTCAGCGGAGAGATTTCCGACGCACGCATCGCTTCCCTGCTGATGGCGATCTTCCAGCGCGGCCTCTCGCGCCGGGAACTGGCTGACCTGACCAGCGCCATGCGGTACTCCGGCGAGGTGTTCGATTCAGCGTTCCTGCAGAAGTTCACGGTCGACAAGCACTCCACCGGCGGCGTGGGCGACAAGACATCGCTCCTGATCGCCCCCATCGTCGCCGCTGCGGGTCTGGCCGACCCCATGATCAGCGGGCGCTCCCTCGGCCACACCGGCGGCACGCTCGACAAGATGGAAACCATCCCGGGATACAACACCCAATTGTCGCTGGAGGAGTTCGGCCGCGTCATCCAGCAGTGCGGTGCCAGCATGATCGGGCAGACGAAGAACCTGGTGCCTGCCGACCGCATCCTGTATGCCCTGCGCGACCACACCGGCACGGTGGAATCGCCTTACCTGATCACGGCCAGCATTATGAGCAAGAAGCTGGCCAGCGACTTGAACGGCCTGGTTCTGGACGTGAAGACCGGCTCAGGTGCCTTCATGAAGTGCGAGGAGGACTCTGAACTGCTGGCGCGGCTGATGGTCTCGACCGGTGAGGACTCCGGCACGCGCACCGTAGCGCTGCTCACGCGCATGGACGAGCCGCTCGGTCGCTTCTCGGGCAACTGGGTCGAGGTCTGGGAATGCGTGGACATCCTGCAGGGACGGCCGCAGCCGCTCTCTGCCGATGTGATCGACTTGTCACTGGAGCTTGCCGGCTGGATGATCTTTATCGGCGGCAAGGCAGGCAGCCCTGCGGCGGGCAAAGCCCTTGCACACGAACTGCTTCAGAACGGCGAGTCTTACCAGCACTGGTTAAGAATGGTCGAGTTGCATGGAGGGGATGTCCGCGTCTTTGACGATCCTGCTGCGCACCACAAACCCGCTGCATCCACCGTTTTGCGTGCGGACCGCGATGGCTTTCTCGCGAGGATGGACTGCACCGAGGTGGGCTGGGCGGTGCAGCGCCTGGGCGCGGGCCGCGAAGTACCGGGTGGCCCCGTCTCCGCGCACGCGGGTATCGAAATGCACGTCAAGATTGGCGACCGCATCGCCATCGGTCAGCCGCTGATCACCCTGTTCAGTGAAGACGCGGCACTGCTCGCCGAGCCGGAGCGGATGCTGCGCGAAACGCTGCGCATCGAAGAAGCCGCTCCGGAGCGCAGACAGATCGTGCGATCCGTGATTACGCGGAACGACCTTTAGCCCGGGACGGATCGCTGCCCGCAGACGGGACGCTCCGGTACACTCATGTGCAACCACCCAACCTGCACAAGAGGAGGGCCCAGCCATTGGCCCGCTTTACCGGACTGATCGGACTCGCCATCCTGCTCGGCGTCGCCTATGCGCTTTCCACGGACAGGCGCGCCATTCGCTGGCGCACCGTGATCTGGGGACTGGGCCTGCAGGTGTTCTTCGCGGTCCTGGTCATCCGTTTTCCTTACGGGCAGATTGCCCTGCACAGCATCGCGGGCGTGGTTACCTCCCTGCTGGCTCACTCGGTCGATGGCTCCTCCCTTGTCTTCGGTAAGCTGGGCGATCCGAGCAGCCCGCTGCAGGTGTTTGCCTTTGCCGTGCTGCCGACGATCATCTTCGTCTCCGCGCTCTTTGCCGTGCTGTACCACCTGGGCATCATGCAGTGGGTGATCCGCGGCGTGGCCTGGCTCATGCAGCGGACGATGGGCACCAGCGGCGCGGAGTCCACGAACGTTGCCGCGTCGATCTTTATGGGACAGACAGAAGCACCTCTGACCATTCGGCCGTTTCTTAACGGTGCCACGCGGTCGGAACTAATGTGCATCATGACCAGCGGCATGGCGCATGTTTCCGGCGGCATCATGGCGGCGTACATCTCCTTCGGCATTCGCGCGCAGGATCTGCTGAGTGCCGTGATCATGACAGCACCCGGCACGATCCTTATTGCGAAGATGCTGGTGCCGGAAACAGAAGTACCCGCAACGCTCGGCACCGTGCACATCCCGACCGAGGACGAGTATAAGCACGAAAACCTGATCGGCTCCATTGCGCGCGGCACCATCGACGGCGGCCAACTCGCCTTCAACGTCGCCATCATGCTGATCAGCTTTCTTGCACTGGTGGGACTCTTGAACGGCATCATGCTGGGCATTCACAACCTGATCGGGGTGCACACGGTCGGCGGCCATGCGGTGGGCTTTCCATCTTCCCTGAACGTGGTGCTTGGCTTTTTCTGCGCTCCTATCGCTTGGATCATCGGTATTCCCTGGCATGACGCGCCCATCATCGGCAACCTGATCGGCACACGCGCCGTGTTGAACGAGTTCATCGCGTACACGCAGCTTGGCCAACTCGCAAACGCCCATGCGATCTCAACCCGGACGCTCGCGATCGCTACGTTCGCACTCTGCGGCTTTGCCAATCTGGGGTCGGTGGGCATGCAGATCGGCGGTATCGGTGCGCTGATCCCGCAACGGCGGAACGAGTTGGCACGCTTAGGCATGCGCGCCATGCTCGCGGGCACCATGGCCAACCTGATGAGCGCAAGCATTGTGAGCATGCTGCTGCGATAGAGCCGCACAATCATCAGACCGGCAGGGCCGCGATATGCTATGAGCAAAAGGGGTGGAGAATGACCGTAGAGATCAGCGATGAGGCCTATCGCATTCTTCAGAATCGAGTAGAGCGCGGAGAATTTGAATCGCTGAACCTGGCTTTAGAGACCAGCATTCGAGAGGCTTCGATCCGTACGGCCGACGCGGACGTGGACTATTTGGCCTATGTGAGAGACAGCATTGAGGATGGACTGCGAGATGTTGCAGAGGGTAGAACGATATCGATGGAGGCCTTTCTCGCTGAAAATGAAGCTCTGAAGAAGAAGTGCGCTTGATTCACGTCAGCATCGCGCAGTCCGCATCGGCGGACCGCGACGCAATTCTTACCTTCCTGCAGTCTCCGTCCTCTGCTGCAAGTGAGTTCCTCGGCGATTTAAATGATGGTTTACGCCACCTCGCCGAATATCCTTACTCGGCACACCGTCGCCGGGATCTTACTTCGCACGATGTCTGCTTCTGGAGATTTTCAAACTACTATCTGGTAGTCTCCATCGCGGAACAGTCCCTCCAGGTGCTGGCGATTCTTCACGTCTCGCGAAACATTCGCCGCGAACTACGCAGCCGCCTCGGAAAGGCAAGACCATGATCGATCTCTATGAAAAAGCTTCCGCAGCCGCCGCATACGTTAGCAATGGCACGAAGCTACGCCCCCGCATCGGCATCATTCTCGGCTCTGGCCTTGGTGAGTTCGCAGACGCCATCGACGATGCGACCGTCCTCCCCTATTCCGAGATTCCGCACTTTCCGCAGTCCACCGTGGAAGGCCATAGCGGGCGGATGGTGATTGGTACCGTGGCCGGCGTTCCGGTCATAGCAATGCAGGGTCGAGTGCATGCCTATGAGGGCTACGCCATGGACGAGGTCACCTTTCCCATGCGGGTGCTTGGCCTGTTTGGCGTGCGTGAGGTGGTCGTGACCAACGCGGCGGGTGGCATCGACCCGGCGTACGGACCGGGCACCATCGTCGTCATCCGCGACCACATCAACCTGACCGGTACCAATGCGGCGCTGGGTGCGAACGAGTCCCGCTTCGGCCTCGCGCCCCACACGGGCCTGCGCTTCTTCGACATGACGACGGCCTACTCGCCGCGACTGCGCGCGCTCGCCGTTGCGGAGGCGGCTGCGCAGGGCTGGTCGATGCCGAGCGGTGTCTACCTGGCGGTGCTTGGGCCCAGCTATGAGACACCGGCGGAGATTCGCGCCTTTCGCGTACTAGGCGCGGACTTGGTCGGCATGTCCACCGTGCACGAGGTGATCGTGGCGCGGCACATGGGCATTGAGATCCTGGGCTTGTCACTGGTGACCAACCCCGCCGCGGGCGTGACTGGCGAACCCCTCAATCACCTCGAAGTCATGGAAATCGGAGCGCAGGCAGCGAAGACGTTCGGCTCGCTGGTTAAAGCCCTGATCCCGCAGATCGACGATGCAACGTGCGAGGCGCGGGCTTGACCGAGCAGCTTATGCTGCCGGGCACCACGCGGCCAGTCCTCATCGGCATCGGCGGCTGCAGCGGTTCTGGCAAGACCACACTGGCGCGAGAACTCGCCACCGAACTGGACGCAATCCTGTTCCCGCTGGACCTCTACTATCGCGATCTCTCGCGGCTGCCGCTTGCAACGCGGAAGAAGACGAACTTCGACCATCCAGACTCACTGGAGAGTGAGTTGATCCTGCGCCATGTGCAGGACCTGAGCCGGGGAGAACCGATCGACAGGCCAATCTACGACTTCAGCACACACTCTCGCGTGCAGGACAGGATCGACCGAGTCACGCCAACTCCCTTCGTCATCGTGGAAGGCATTCTTGCGCTGCACTACCCCGAGTTGCTGCCGCTTTATACTCTCCGCGTCTACGTGGACGCGCCGCATGAAGTCTGCCTTAACCGCCGCATCTACCGCGACGTTCGCGAGCGGGGACGCACCGAGGAGAGCGTGCGCGAACAGTTCCACGCAACCGCGAAACCAATGGCGGAAGCGTTCGTGCTGCCGTCGCGTGATTGCGCCGATCTGTGCGTGGATGGATGCGAGGCGCTGGACTGGTCGATCGAGAGCGTGCTGAGCACGTTGCGTGGTCGTGGTTTGCTTGGGAAATCGTCCAGCTCCGCCTAGTTCCTTCGCCCCATCACCCAATTGTCATCTCGCCCGGAAGCCGCGCTCTTTGTGGTTGGAGCGGGGACAGGGTAGAGGGTAAGTTGACTCCACTTACCCGCGCAGACTCCGAAAATGCCGCTCCATCGCAGCGCGATAGCCGTCCATCGTGCCGCAGTACAGGGGATGCCCGTCCAATCGCTCCTCCGCCTCGCTCACGACGGACAGCCCCATCCGCCGCAGCACACCCGCGCCCTGCTTCGAAGCGGCGATCGCGTAGACCTTCTCAATCTGGTTGAGCGGGCAAAGACGCCCGAGGATTTCGGGATAGGCCTGCACAAACATCTTCATCATTCGGCTACGGCTGCCCGCAAAGTCCGGATCGAGGATGATGCTCTCCCAATGCAGGTCGCGAATCTCACCTGACTCAGTGTCAGAGAACAGGTCGCCGGGATCGATCTCCCGCTCGAGCAGCGTTCCTTCCACAAAGCGCCGTATCGCATCCGGCCTGAGCGGCAGGATGTCGAAGTTGCCGAAGGGTTTGTCGCCATACCAGAAAGTCGAGAAGCCATGCGGGTTGGCGTGGAACCAGGCCATCATCGTCGCTTCCGGGATGACGTCCAGGCCGTGATACACCTTCTCAGCGAGCCGTGCCGCCCAGCGAATATCCTGCTCGCGCGCGGGCATGATCCGGTACTGTGTTTCTTGGTCCATTCGCTTTACACCTGCTCGCTTTCAGGTTCAGAGGCGCGTCGAGCAAAGCAGGTCTTTCGCTACGCTCAGAATGACACTTCAGAAACGAGCCGTTCGCGCAACGTTGCCACCCGCTTAAACAACGACCGGAATGTTCGCCAGACCGGCCAGGCCGAAGACGTCGCGGTAATGCTCCACCAGTTCTTTCGGGCCGCTTGCCTTCAGGTAGTTATCCGAGAGCTTGACAGCTGGCCTGCCTTCCGCACTGCGCAGCTTGCACACCAGCGAGATCGGTTCCAGGCCGTCTTCATTGCGGGGATGGCAATCGCGGAAGTCGTTGGTCAGCAGCGTTCCCCAGCCTGCCGAGAAGCGGATGCGTCGCACGGGCTTCCACTTGCGTGTATCGGCAAAGTCCGAAGCATCGCGGAAGTCGCGCGCGCTCACGCCGGGCTGAATTTCGCCCATGAAGTAGGCGTGCAGGCTCAGGATGTCCTGCACATCCAAGCCGTCCGAGGCGATGACCAGCTTCTTGCGCGGGTCGGCGCCACGCTGCCTGAGCCATTCGATGAACTCGTCGCCGGCAAGGAAGGGGTCCTTGGAATCCACGCGCTCGCCGGTCCAGTCGCTCACCCAGTCTGGGGCATGTTGGAGAAACTGCGAGGTGCCGTAGGTATCCGGCAGCATGACCAGCAGGCTGCCGCCATAGGTCTGCTGCCAAAGCTGCAGCATGCGGTATTGCGACGCGCGCAGGTCTTCGTCGCTGGACGCCATCGCGGCCATTGCCATGGGTATCTCGTGCGCATTGGTGCCGATGGCTTCCATGTCGTGCTTGTAGGCCAGGAACGTGTTGCTGGTGCCGGTGAAGTTGCCGCCAAGCTCGGCGTGCATCGCCTCCACCACGTATTCCTGCCACAGAAAGGAGTGCCTGCGACGCGTGCCGAAGTCTGCGAAGGCAAGACCGGGCACGCCGCGCAGCTTCTCGATCTTGGACCACAGGCGGGTCTTTGCGCGCGAGTAGAGAATGTCGAGCTCGAATTCGCTCATCGCCTTCAACGTGGTGCGCGTCTTGAGCTCATTCAGAATGGAGAGCGCATAGATCTCCCACATGGTGACCTCCACCCACGGGCCCTCGAAGAGCAGCTCGAACTGGCCGTTCTGCTCGGAGAGCTGGTAGCCGCTCAGGCGGAAATCCCGCTCCAGCCATTCAAGGAAGTCCGGCTGAAAAATACCCCGTGTGTTGTAGAAGGTGTTGCCCGCGAGCCAGATGAGTTCGGACCGGCGAAAGCGCAGCCTGCTCACATGCTCGAACTGCGCAACGACTTCCTCGCGGCTCACCATGTCTGCCAGGCGAAAGCGCGCGGTGCGATTGCGCAGACCAAACGAAACACGCGTATCGCGAAAGTGCCTCCAGATGAACTGCAGCATCAGCAGCTTATAGAAATCCGTATCGAGCAGCGAGCGCACAATGGGGTCAAGGTCCCAGTTGTGGTTGTGCGCACGCTCGGAAAAATTGATGATCATCCGTCCGTCCTGCTGCTACCTTACCAATCGCGCTGGTCATGGTTTGCATAAAGCCGCTAGGATGCAGAGCGTCTGGTTTTTTGAGAGGAACTCACTTGCGTATCAATCGTAGAGACTTTGGGCGCTTCTCTGCTCTGCTTGCCGGCAGCACTGCCCTGCCCGTCGCATCCCTTGCAGAAGCGAAACAGCAGGAGAGCGCGAGTGACTGTCTGGCCTTTCCTCGCGGGTTCGTCTGGGGCTCCGCCACGGCAAGTTACCAGGTAGAAGGTGCGGTCAACGAAGATGGCCGCGGCAAGACCATCTGGGACACCTTCTCCCACACGCCCGGCAAGACCTTTCACGGCGACACTGGCGACGTGGCCGACGATAGCTATCACCGGTACCCCGAAGACATTGCCCTGATGAAGGAATATGGCCTGACTGGCTGCCGGTTTTCGATCGCCTGGTCGCGCATCTTTCCGGACGGCAAAGGCACGCCGAACCAGAAAGGCGTAGATCACTACAAGCGTGTGGTGGACGCCCTGCTGCAGGCCGGCGTGCAGCCCTACTGCACGCTGTATCACTGGGACCTGCCACAGGCGCTGCAGAACAGGGGCGGATGGCAGAACCGGGAAACGGCGCTCGCGTTCGCCGACTATGCCGGCTACATGGCGGCGCAGCTCTCCGACCGTGTGCACCAGTTTATGACCATGAATGAGATCCACTCGTTCATCTACACCGGTTATCAGGTGGGCCGCCACGCTCCCGGGTTGAAGCTGTCGCGCGGAGAGACGGCGCAGGCCTGTCACCATGCCGTTCTCGGGCACGGCCTTGCCGTAGAGGCGATCCGTGTGAAGGCGAAACCGGGCACGCGGATCGGCCTCGCGGAAGACCTGCGCGCAATTACGCCGCTGGTGGACACGCCGGAAAATATCGCCGCCGCACGCATCGCCATGGCGGAAGAGAACGCAAGCATCATGAACGTGATCCAGACCGGTAGGTACACGCCGCGCTACCTTGAGACACTTGGGGCGGATGCCCCGAAATTCACCGGCGCCGACCTGAAGACAATCAACGCTAAGCTCGACTTCACCGGCATGAACTGCTACACCGCCGTCTACGTCCGTGCCGACTCGGAGCGCGGCTACGCCGTGGTGCCGGACGATGCCGCGCATCCGCACGCACCGAGCGAGTGGCTCAAGTTTGCGCCGGAGGCCCTCTACTGGGGGCCGAAGCTGGCGTGCGAAGTCTGGAGCATCCGTGACATGTACATCACGGAGAACGGCTGCTCCGCCGCCGATGTGGTCGCGCCTGATGGACAGATTTATGACACCAGTCGCGTGACCTACCTGCGCAACTACCTCACCCAACTGCAGCGCGGCATCCGCGAGGGTGTTCCCGTGCGCGGCTATTTCCTGTGGAGCCTGCTCGATAACTATGAGTGGGCCACCGGCTACAGCCAGCGCTTCGGCATCACCTACGTGGACTATGCCACGCAGAAGCGCACGCCCAAGATGAGCGCGCACCTCTATCAGGCCATGATTGCGCGCAACAGCCTCTAGTATCCGTACCTGAGCCATTTTTGACGATTTAGGAGAAGAGCCGATGAGCATTACCCGAAGAGACCTTGCAAAGCTGACACTTGGCGCGGCAGCAACAGCAACGTTGCCCATCGCCAGCGCCGCGGCAGAGGCGGCTGCACCAGCAAACAGCCGTGCGGCCCTCTCCTTTCCTCAGGGGTTTTTATGGGGATCGGCCACTGCAAGCTACCAGGTGGAAGGTGCGGTCAAGGAAGACGGCCGCGGTGTCTCGATCTGGGACACCTTCTCCCACACGGCAGGCAAGACGCACAACGGCGACACCGGCGATGTGGCGGACGACAGCTACCACCGCTACCAGGAAGACATCGCCTTGATGAAGGACCTCGGTCTGAAGACGTGCCGCTTTTCCGTCGCATGGCCACGCATCTTTCCGAACGGCACGGGCACGCCGAACCAGAAGGGTATTGACCACTATCGCCGCTTTGCCGAAGCGCTGCACGCCGCCGGTATCGAACCCTTCTGCACGCTCTATCACTGGGACCTGCCACAGGTTTTGGAAGACAAGGGTGGCTGGCAGAACCGCGACACGGCGCAGGCGTTCGCCGACTATGCAGCCTATACCGCGGGCAAGCTGAATGACTTGGTCACCCACTTCATGACGATGAATGAAATTTCGACGTTCATCGAACTGGGCTACAACAATGGCCTGCACGCACCCGGACTGAAGCTGCCGCTGGGCAAGGTGACACAAGCGCGGCATCACGCGGTGCTGGGCCATGGTCTCGCGGTGCAGGCAATCCGCGCGAAGGCCAAAGCCGGAACGAAGATCGGCTCTGCGGAAAATCTCACGGCTATCACGCCGGCCTTCGACTCCCCGGAGCACGTTGCTGCTGCGCGCAAAGCCATCGTGGAGGAGAACGCGCCCTTCCTCTCGGTGATGCGTACCGGCAAATACACCGACCGCTACCTGCAGAAGCTCGGTGCCGATGCGCCGAAGTTCACTGACGCCGAGATGCGCGCAATCGGCTCGCCCATGGACTTCCAGGGGATCAATATCTACACGCCGGAGTTCGTTCGCGCCGCCGATAACGCGGACGGCTACGAGATGGTAAGAAAGCCCTCGTCCTACCCGCACATGTTCAGCCCCTGGCTCACCATCGGGCCGGAGGCGATGTACTGGACGCCGAAGCTTGCTGCCGAGGAGTTCAAGATCAACGAGCTTTACATTACGGAGAACGGCTGCTCCTCCGACGACAAGGTCGAGGCCGACGGCCAGATCTATGACATCGACCGCGTGATGTACCTGAAGAACTACCTGATAAACCTGCAGCGCGGCGTGAGCGAAGGAGTGCCGGTGAAAGGCTACTTCTGCTGGAGCCTGCTCGACAACTACGAGTGGGCCGACGGCTACGAGAAGCGCTTTGGGATTACCTATGTCGACTTCCAGACGCAGAAGCGCACGCCGAAGATGAGCTCGCATTTTTATAAGTCGGTGATCGCGCGGAACGGGATGTAGGAGTTCAAGCCGCTTGGAGCCTTTCCCGTTCCAAGCGGCGCAAACGCCAGGATAGAGTGAACATCGCCACAAGCGGCTTTAGCCGCTGAGATAACAAGAGAGCCGGTGATGGCCTCCTCTCGTGCGCGCTACTCCGCAGACTTATGCCGTCACATTCGTGTGTGCTGACGCGTTCGCCTGTATCCGGAGCGGAAACGTCTGGCGGATTATCCCTCGGTACACACCCGTTCGGGATTTCTCATCGGCCCGAAACCTGAGCATCTCGGCGGCTAAAGCCGCTCGCCATTCCCCTGCTGTCTCGGCGGTTGAGTTGCTTGATCCTCACGATTCCCGGAAACTTCACGAGTATCGCGGCTCACCGAAACAGGACACGATAAAATTGGGATCGTATGCCCACGAAACAGGAACTCCTCCAACAGCCCGTCCAGCACATTGATATCAAGCAGCACAACGTCGTCGCGCTCGTCGACGCCATGAGCCAGATGGCCTTCTCGTCGCGCGACCTCGCGCGCGCTGCCACGATCTACGACATGATGCTGCGCGATACAGAATGCGGTGTGATCCTGTGCCTTGCGGGCTCGCTGATCTCCGCCGGGTTGAAGAACGTGATCGTCGACCTGATTCGCAACAACATGGTGGACGCCATTGTCTCCACCGGCGCGAATATCGTGGACCAGGACTTTTTCGAGGCGCTCGGCTTCAAGCACTACATCGCGGGCGAGGACTACAAGTACGGCGCGGGCGATGCCGAGTTGCGCGAACTGATGATCGACCGCATCTACGACACCTTCATCAACGAAGAAGAGCTGCGCATCTGCGATGAGACGACGGAGAAAATCTGCAACTCGCTCACGCCGCGTCCTTATAGCTCGCGCGAGTTCATTCGCGAGATGGGTGCTTACCTTGAACGCGAAGGCCGCACGCCGAAGAACGGCAATGCGGATTCCATCGTCTTTGCCGCCTATGAGAAGGACGTGCCGATCTTCTGCCCGGCGTTTTCGGACTGCTCCGCCGGCTTCGGCTTTGTAGCCCATCAGCATGCGCGCCAGGGCAAGCCGATGGTCTCCATCGATTCCGCCAAGGACTTCTATGAACTGACGCAGATCAAGATCCAGAACCCCACCACCGGCCTGCTCATGATCGGCGGCGGTGTTCCCAAGAATTTCGCGCAGGACATCGTTGTGGCTGCCGACATTCTTGGCGTGGACGCCTCCATGCACAAGTACGCCATCCAGATCACAGTGGCCGACGCACGCGACGGTGCGCTCTCGGGCTCCACGTTGAAGGAAGCGTCAAGCTGGGGCAAGGTAGACCTCACCTGGGAGCAGATGGTCTACAGCGAGGCGACGATCGCGTTCCCCCTAATTGCTGCTTATGCGTACCACAAGCAGGCTGCGGCGGCCAGAACCGGCAAGCACTTCGCCCAGATGCTTGAGCCTGTCACGGCTTAGCAGCCAGTCGAAGCACGCAAACGTGGGTTCCCGCCTTCATCTCGCTTTTTACGGTTAAGGTGGGAACCCACCGATGAGTTGGCAGGCGAAGCTCGAATCCCCTAAAGGTGCTATCAACACCTTGACCGTCCTGGCGCATCCTAATTGTATGCAGCGCCACATCCTCATCATTGATGACGAAGACGACATCCGCGCGGTTGCCGCGCTTTCGCTGGACGCCATCGCAGGCTGGAAGGTAAGCTGCGCAGCCTCTGGAATAGAAGGCATTGCCGTAGCCAAGGCAGAGCAGCCGGAAGCGATTCTGATGGACGTGATGATGCCGTCGATGGACGGCCCTTCGACTTTTCGCGAAATACAGAAGCTGCCTGAAATCGCGCACATTCCCGTGCTGCTGTTGACGGCGAAGGTGCAGGGCG